>JAFPUX010000528.1 GCA_017413145.1 Kiritimatiellia bacterium
CTCGCGTTCGACCGAAATCGAGGCGAGATAGTCCGAGACGTGCGCCGCGAGCGGGTCGTACCATTCGGCGCGGAAGAGCGCGACGCGGCGCGCCTCGGGCGAGCCCTCCGGCACGCGCGCGGCGGCGTCGCGGAGCCACGCGTCCCAGCGCGCGAGCGTCGCGGGCGAATAGATCTCGGCGAAGATCCGGTATTCGCACGGCGTCTGGCGCTCGGGGCCGAGAGGGCCGTCGACGAAGTTGCCGCGCACGTCGCGGAGCCACAGGCGCTCGACGTCGTCGAAGAACGCGGCCATCGGCCCGGCGGCCGCGCCGAACATCAGGCGGAAGTATTCGTCGAGGAGCGCCTCGACGTCGACGCCGTTGTCCCAGCAGACCTTGCCGAGGACGTAGTAGCAGAGGCTGTTGTAGAGGAAGCGGTCGTTCTCGCACTCGGCGAAGACGCCGAAGATCGACGGCGCGACGGCCTTCGTCCAGGCCGCCCACGCGCGCGGCGTTCCGTTCGGGACGTCCGGGACGAACCGTTTGCCGAACTTGTTCGGGTAGACCCACGTCCAGACGCGGCGGCCGAGCTTGGCGCTCCACGCGCGGATCTCCGCCTGTTCGCGCGCGAGCTCGTCCGCGTTTTCGATCGACCACGGCCCGGTCTCGGCGACCATCACGTCGACGTTGTCCGGGATGTCGTTCGTCGGCACGTCGCGGTAGGGCGGGTAGGCCATCTGCGTGACGCGGATCGCCGAGCCCGTCGCCGCGAGGCGGTTCGCGAGCTCGACGGTGCGGTTCCAGACCAGCTCCGTCGCGTAGTGAGGCCGCGACTTGTCGTAGGCGGCCTGGCAGGCGTCGCACTTGCACTCGATGAAGCCGTCCTGCGGCATGACGTCGACCCACGGGCGCCGGAAGGGCATCAGGGGCCAGCCGTCGGCGTCGGCGACGCCGCGGACGTCCGGACGATCGCCGCGCTCGTAGGAGAGGATGTCCTCGAAGATTTCGTCGTAGACGCGAGAGGAGTGGCAGAGCTGTCCGGGATGGTGGTGCTTCTCGGCCGGGTCGACGTCGCGGACGAGCGCCCCGTTCTTCTCCCAGAGCGCGAAGTATTCGGGATGCTCCGCGGCGAAGCGGCGCTGGAGACCGAAGTAGGACGTGCCGTGGCAGCACGGGACGTATTGCGTCTGCATCCGCTGGCGGACGTAGTTGAGCTTCTTGAGCGGGTGCTTGTAGAGCGCGCGGTCCCCGCCCTCGAACCAAAGGCCGTCGTCGTAGTTCGAGTAGTTGCGGACGAGGAAGTCCGGCGCGACGTCGATCCGCCCCTCGGGAATCTCGATCCGCTCCGTGCGCGGGACGATCGTGCCGAGCTCGCCGGGGAAATACATCCGGACGCCGGCGAAGCGCTCCAGCAGCTCGTAGGCGCCGAAGAGCGTCGCGTGCTCGTGCAGCTGCGCCCAGACGCCCGCCTTCGGCGACTCGATCGCCTTGCGCGTGTCGGCCGCCGGGTCGTCGCGCCCCGCGACGAACACCGCGTCGCCGCGCGAAACGATCGCGAACGCGTCGCGCGCCATCGACGCCGTGTCGATGCCCGCGGCGCGCGTCCATTCGTTCGAGCCGAGGAAAACCGGGGTCCTCCCCTCCCCCGTCGGCGCCGTCGCGACCGGGACCGGCGCGCCGAGCGCCTGCGCGAGGAAGTTCGTGAGCTCCTCCGCGGCGAAGAGCACCGTCTTGGGCGCGTCCGGCGCGACGACGACCTCGGTCCTCCCGGGCTCCAACGTCGCCGCGGACGCCGCCGCCGCGGCCAGCCAGGACGCGACGGCGAACGACGAGTGACGGGGGACGAGTGACGAGACAGGCCGAGCGGCATTCATGGCGAGCAGTCTACCAGACTCCGGTCCGCAAGGCAACGCCGCACGGGAGCCGGGTTGCACGCGCGGGCGGAGGCGTGTATACTCGGACCCGACCGCGCTTCCCCGGAACGTGCGGCTCCTTTCCGGAACGGATCCGACGTGAAACGCTCTGTCCTCTTCGTCCTTGCAACCGCCCTCGCGTTCCCCGCGGGAGCGCGGGACGGCGCGTATGTGGTTCCGTGGTACGCGAATCCCGTCGCGACGAACGTCGAGCTCCGCATCGAGCAGACGGCCTGCCTTGCCGAAGACTCCGCCCCCGTCTCGAACGCCTGGGAGACCGTGCGCGGCTCGGCCGCGCTCGCCGGGCGGGCCGCCGTCGCGAAGCGCCTGAGCCATTCGGACTACTTCCGCCCGCGCCTCAACGTCCTGTGCGACGACGGCGCCGTCGCCGTCTTCACGCTGACGGAGGCGCTCGACGCGGTCAAGTGGACGACCGTCGTTTCCAACGCCGTCCTCGCCGCCGCGGCCGGCGTCCCCGCCGGATCGGTCGCGTCCGACCTGCAGGTGCAGGACGACGGCGCGTTCGCGTTCCTGGAATACGGCGCGGAATGGAAGGCTCTCGGCTACGCGCGGCCGCACTGGTCGCTCCACGTCCTGGACGCAGACGGCGCGCTCGTGGGGGAAGCCGAAGCGGCCCGCGCGATCCTCAAGGGAAACGCCACCGGCTCGGCCTACGTATCCGACGGGAAATGGCGCCTCGCCTGCCGGCGCGACGACTATGGCAAGAAGCTCTGGATCGGCGTCAAGGGCTCGACGGACGCCAATCCGATTCCGGCCCATCTCGACAATTACCAGGCCGAGTTCCTCGACCTCTCGGACGGCGTCGTGGACTTCCCCGACTTCGTCGGCACGGTCGACGACTTGACGGAGCTTCCGATTGCCGGCAACCACCAGAAACCCTTCCTCGACCGGATGCGAGTCTACCTCGATCCGGAGACGATCACGGTGGCCTACAACCAGCGCGGCAACCTGACCGGCGTCGAGGAGGCCGTCCTCGGTTCCCCGCTGGTCCGGGCGACCTCCTACCTCAACCCGCTGTCCCCTTCGAACGGCGTCCTGCGCCTCGTCCTCGATTTCCCGAACCTCGTCAGCTGGACGGGCGGCCGCCTCGCCACCGTCGGAACCTGCGGAAACACGGATTTCGCCGACTTCCATTTCGATTCCGTGACGAACCTGCCGATCCTGTTCTTCAAGCAGCTCCATGGCACCGGGACCATCGATCTGCCAAGTCTCGTCCGGACGGCCGACTCTTCCGACGCCTACAGCTCGCCCTTCTACGAATGCGGCGCGGAAGAAATCCGCCTTTCGGCGGAGCGCCGGACGCTGGAGCGCCTTGGCGCGCGCGCGTTCCGCAAGTGCACGAACCTCCGGCGCATCGTGATCGGCGGTGTGCCCGGCGGTTTCGTCTTCAACCAAGCGGGCGCCAGCACGACGATGTTCCCCGACAGCACGAAGCTCGTCGACATCATCTTCACGGGAGGACCACCGCTTTTCACCGATCCGTCGCTCAAGGTCTTCGGCACGCGCGACGCGGACTCGACGGCCCGGAACATCGTCTTCGCGCATCCGCCGCTC
Organism: Kiritimatiellia bacterium; assembly: GCA_017413145.1. GTDB lineage: Bacteria > Verrucomicrobiota > Kiritimatiellia > RFP12 > UBA3636 > UBA3636. Next base: position 3,469 of record JAFPUX010000528.1, read on the forward strand.
GACGACCCGGCCTGCGGCCCCGCGTGGACGTCGTTCTTCGCCGGCAAGACGGTCACGCCGCTCTCCCTCGCCGAACGCCGCGCATTCCAGGCCGCCAACCCCGGACGTCCCGTCCCCTATGCCGTCGCAGGCACGGACGTCTTCCTCACGACCTACGACCAATACGTCGCCCTCGTCGGCAGCGAGGACGAGAATCTCGGCGTCTCCGCGCCTTCGGTCGAATGGGACCCGGCCTACGGTTCGGTGTCCGTCTCCGGCGCGCAGGAACTCGAGCCCGGCAGCGGCGTCTATCCCGCGGACGCCGTCCTGACGCTCACGGCCACTGGCGCGAATGGCGGCTCATTCCGCAAGTGGTACGGCGACATCGGCGAAAACAATCCGACGTCGCCCGTCATCCGCGTCCGGCCCGCGGAGGGCGCATGGATCCACGCCCGTTTCGTCCACCCGTGGGAGATCGTGGACTACAACGGGTCCTACGGGACGGCCAAGGCGACCGACGGGAACTTCACGGTCCACCTCACCGAAATGGACGAAGCGGCGCACACGTTCACGCTGGGAAAACCGGAGCGGATGGGTCTTTTCGACGTGACGGTCTCCGACGGCGGCGCGACCACGAACATGCAGCTCGGAGCCTCGACGGTCGACCTGGGCGGCACGTTCCTCCTCGACGGCGACGACACCCCTTGGACCGCCACCGCCTTCGCCGACGTCCGCGCCGGCGCGACCTATCCCTACCGCTACGCGGGCCGCATCGGGACGTTCTTCTCGCCGGGCACGCTCCGCGGCCGGCGCCTGTGGGACGTCTTCCGCCCCGACAATCCGAGCGGAATCAAGGTCCGGACCGCCTATCCGCGCGTCTTCCTGGACGAGCCGGAGCTGCCCGACTACCTCCCCGACTACTGCTTCGCGGGAACCGTCGTCACGCAGCTCGTCCTCCAGGTGCCGTCGGTCCGGAACTTCCACCAGACTGTTCTCTGGGACGGCAAGATGTCCGGCGACTTCGCGTGGTGGGACCTTTCGTCCGTGGAGGACCTGGACGAACGGGCCTGGTGCACGCAGTACATCGACGACAACCGGCGCTCCCACCTCGACAGCCTGCGCGCCTTCGAGATGAACGGCTCGCTCCGGCTTCCGTCCCTGCGGAGCGCGAAATGCTCGCCCGAGATCGGCGCCGCCCTCTCGCCCATGCCGTTCCTCCAGTCGCTGGAGCTCGGCGGCCGCGCGACGGTGACGAACCTCGACGCCCGCGCGTTGGCCGGCGATTCGTCGCTCACGAACCTCGTGCTGCACGCCGATCCGGACCTCGTCGTCGGGGAGAAGGTCTTCGACGACCACGCCGGCCGCCGGAACTCCGTCGACGTCGTCTACCCCGGCCATGTCCCGGAGCGGATGGAGTTCGTCGGCAAGGCCCCGAACAACGACGTCTTCGCGAACCTCCTCGAGCGCGTCGGACCGAAAGACAAACCCGTCCTGGTCTTCGTCCGCCGCTTCGACCCGACCTGGAAGAACGCGCCCTACCTCGACGCGCCGACCCGGGCCGAGGCGCGGCTCTACGACGGCGACCCGGACTTCGTCTTCGGCGTCTACCGCGGCTCGCTCTTCGGCTTCCCCTACACGAAGGCGCTCTTCGTCCAGCGCGACTTCAAGAAGACGACGCTCCTGATCCTCCGCTAGGAGTCCTCCCGTGCCGGACACACCGTCAACCGTCCTCGCGGCGTTCCGCGAAAAGTGCCGCGCCGAACTGGTCGGCAACGTCCTGCCGTTTTGGTTGGAACACGGCCTCGACCGCGAACACGGCGGCGTCTACACGTGTCTCGACCGGGACGGGACGCTCATGGATCCGACGAAAAGCGTCTGGTTCCAGGGGCGCTTCGCCTACGTGCTCTCCTACGCGTTCAACCACGTCGAGCGCAATCCCGAGTGGCTCGCCGCCGCGAAGTCGACGATCGACTTCTTCGAGCGCACCTGCTTCGACGCCCGCGGCCGCATGTACTTCGAGGTCGCCGCGGACGGCACCCCGCTCCGCATGCGGCGCTACGTCTTCTCGGAATGCTTCGCCGCGATCGCCCTCGCCGAATACGCGCTCGCGTCCGGCGACGGCGCCTGCGCCGGGCGCGCCGTCGCGCTCTTCAACCGCATCCTCGCCTTCGCAGGCGATTCCGCGCTCTGTCCGCCCAAGTGCGAGCCCTCCGCCGCCGCGCAGGGGCACTCGCTCACGATGATCCTCATCAACGTCGCGTCCGTCCTGAAGCAGGTCTCGGACGATCCCGCGCTCGATGCGCAGATCGACGAATCCGTCGACCGCCTGATGCGCTTCTTCGTGCGGCCGGAATTCAAGTGCGTGCTGGAGACGGTCGGTCCGAACGGCGAATTCCTCGACACGTGCGAGGGCCGCACGATCAACCCCGGCCACGCCATCGAGACGAGCTGGTTCCTGATGGACCTGGCGAAGGCGCGCGGCGACGACGCGCTCCTCCGCACGGCAATCCAAATCCTGGACTGGTCGTGGGACTGGGGCTGGGACGCCGAGTGCGGCGGCGGCGGGATCGTTTCGTTCCGCGACTGCCGCGGCTTCCCCTCGCAGCGCTACGAGCAGGACATGAAGTTCTGGTGGCCGCAGTGCGAGGCCGTGATCGCGAACCTGGAGGCGTGGCGCCTCGCGGGCGAACCCCGCCACTTCGAGCGCTTCCGCCTCGCCGCCGACTGGGCGTGGAGCCACCTCAAGGATCCCGATTACCCCGAGTGGTTCGGCTACCTGCACCGCGACGGAACCGTCGCGCAGCCCGCCAAGGGCAACCTCTTCAAGGGCCCCTTCCACGTTCCGCGGATGCTGGTCAAGTGCCAGACGCTCTAGCCGTAGCAGGCGCGCAGGTCCGTCAGCTTCAGGCGTCGCTTGAGGTCTGCCGCGGTCGTGCGGGCGGCGGGGCGGTAGCGGATCGTGCGCGGCGCGCCGGGCAGGACCGTGACGAGGTTGTCCGAGAATCGGCCGCGCGGGTCGTCCGGATCGGACAGCCACGCGAAGAACGCGGGCGCCTTCGCGGCGAGAACGACGTCGAACGCGCCGGGCTCGTCCTTCGCGGGCGAGACCTTGCGGACCGCGAGGCCGGCGCGCGGCAGTTCGCAGCGCTTCGGGACGTCGAGGAGGACGGTGTTTTCGCTGCGCCAGACGCGGCCGTCCGCGGCGCGGGCTTCGGCTTCGACCGATAGGAAGAACGCAGTCGGATCGACGGCGTCCTTGCGCGGAGCCGCGGCGGGCACGGCGTAGGAGCCGGCGGGCGAGAGGTCCGGGAGCGCGGCGGCGACGTCGGCGGGGAGCGCGAGTCGGCGCGAGGCGGCGCCGGAGAGCGTTTCGCGGCGGGTCCACGTGCGGACGGCGGCGCCGTCGGAGAAGCGGCGGAGCGCGAACGTCGCGGTCGCCTTCACGGCGACGGGGAGGTCCCAGACGAGATGCGCTTCGAGCGGCGCGCGAAGGCCGGAACGGAACGCGGTCGCGAGGAGCGGCGCGTAGAAGCGGCGCGCGGCGTGGTGCAGCGCCTTCCAGCGTCCGCCCCATTCGAGCGAGGCCCAGGAGGCGACCGGCCAGTCGTCGTTGAGCTGCCAGTAGACCGTCCCCATGCAGTGCGGGCGGAGCGAGCGCCAGTATTCGACGCCGGTGCGGATGGCCTCGGCCTGTTGGACCTGCGAGAGGTAGAGTGCGTCGTCGAACCCGCGCGGCATCCGGAAATAGCGACCGAACATCCCGAAAATGGCCGCGTTGCCGCGCCAGCACTTCTGGTGCCAGTCCATCACGGGGGAGTAGAGGTTGAGGTCGCCGTCCTTCTCCGACGCGAACGAGCGGACGGTCTCCGGGGACGGGAGCGACTGGAAGCCGAACTCGGAGCAGAAGCGCGGCTGGTGCCGGTAGTAGGCGTCGAAGCCCGAGCCGCCGTGCCACACCTCCCAGTAGTGCGTGTCGCCGGAGCCGAGGTTGCGGTTGTTGTGGCGGAAGTCGCCGGGCGCGGCACAGGGCGAGCTCGGCCAGAAGAGGCGCGTCGGGTCGGCTTCGCGGACCGTCTCGGCGATCGCGCGGTTGAGGACGGCCCACGCGGCGGTCTCGGCTTCGCGCCGGTCCTGCGGCTTGTGGCCCCAGTCGACCGACGAGAGGCATTCGTTGTCGCCGCACCAGAGCGCGATGCAGGCGTGGTCGCGAAGCCGCCGCACCTGCCAGGCGCACTCCTCGCGCACGTTCGCGAGGAAGTCCGGGTGCGTCGGGTGCGGCATGCAGGCGAACATCATGTCGTGCCAGAGCAGGAGGCCGAGGCGGTCGCACTCGTCGTAGAAGAAGTCGCTCTCGAAGTGCCCGCCGCCCCACACGCGGACCATGTTCATGTTCGCCGCGGCGACGCTGCGGAGCAGGTCGCCGGCGCGATCCGCGGTCTCGTGGCGGGGTCTCGCGTCGCACGGGATCCAGTCCGCGCCCTTCGCGAAGACGGGGACGCCGTTCACCTTCACCGCGAAACGCGCGCCGGCCTTGTCCGGCGTGCGGTCGACTTCGATCCGGCGCAGCCCGATCGTGCGTTCGATCCGCAACGCGCCGGCGGAAACGGAGAGCGCGTAGAGCGGCTGTTCGCCGTAGCCGTTCGGCCACCAGAGCCGCGGCTTGGCGACCGTGAACGAGGTCTTCAACTCGAACGGCCCCGGCGCGGCGGGAACGCGTCCGCGCAACGTGCGCGTCGCGCCGTCGAACGTGACCGTCGCCTCGACGGGTGCGCCGGGACGCGCGCCGGGAACGGGAACGAAGCGCACCGTGACGCCGACGCGGCACGTGCCGCCGCGGTGCGTCTGATCGGTCCAGACCGCGTCGAGCAGCCCCGCGTCAGCGGGGACGAGTTCGACCTTGCCGTAGAGTCCGGAGGCGGGGAGCGAGACGCCCCAGTCCCAGCCGCCCGAGCACTGGCATTTGCGGATCGAGTGGATCGCCGGGACCGAGCTGCCGTTCACCTGGTTCGGGTCGAGTTGTGGCGCGAGCGCGCGGTGCGCCGCCAGCGCCGCGCGGCGCGGTGACTTGATGCGCACCTCGATCTCGTTCGAGCCCGCGCGGAGAAGCTTCTTCACCTCGAAGCGCCAGCGGCGGAACTGGTTGTCCGCGGCGCCCGCGCGGCTGCCGTTCACGAAGATGTCGGCGACCGTGTCGATCGAATCGAACGAAAGGAACACCGCCTCGTGCGCCAGCAGCGCCGCGGGGACGTCGAACGAGCGCGAGAAGACCCAGTCCGTGTCCGCGACCCACTGGACCTTGCGCTCGTTGTCGCGCCAGTAGGGATCGGGGATGCGGCCCGCGTCCTGGAGCGCCGAGTAGTTGTCGCCGGGGATCGGACACGGGACCGTTTTCTTTTCGTCCGCGGCGCGAAGGCGCCACGTTCCGGCAAGGGAGAGGATGAAGTCGTTCATGGAAAAAGCGGATCGAATCCGCCCGCGCGGACGAACCGCGCGGACGGCCCGGATTGTACCAGAACGCTCCCGCGCGTTGCAAGGCTCTTGCCTCGCGCGCGGGAAACGTGTATGATGGAAGCCGTTCCGGCCTCTCGTCGGGACCGTCCTCCCCTCCCCCGCCCCGCCTCGCGTCGTCCCACGTCCATGAAACGCTTCGTCCTCCTCGCTCTCGCCGCTTTTGCGGCGGTGTCGGACGCCGCGTTGCCGCGACCGATCGGCTTCTCGTTCGCAAAGGGCGCGAAGTTCGCCGTGGCGGGGTATTCCGGTTCGGTGCCCCTGACCGGCTTTCCGGTGCTCGTGCGCGTCCGCGCGAACTCGCCGGAAGGGTTCTCCTACGCCGACCTGTCGTCCTCCACGGGCGCCGACCTGTGCTTCGTCGACATGGACGGCACCGGCCTCCCGTTCGAAATCGACACTTGGGACGCGTCCGGCGAGTCGCTCGTCTGGGTGCGGCTTCCGTCGATGACAAACGGAGCCGAGTTCGTCATGTGCTGGGGCGGCGGCACGAGCGGCAAGGCCGTCTGCAACGAGAGCCCGTTCTCCGGATACGTCGGCGTCTGGCACATGTCGGAGGCGGGCGGAACGGTCGCCGACTCGTCGGGCAACGGGTTCGCCGCTACCCCGTCCGGAACGGCCGCGGCGACCAACTGCGTCGCAGTGACGGGTCCCGTCGGAAACGGACGCCAGTGCTCCACGGCCCTTGGCGCCGCCAACCTGTCCTATCTCTCCGTTCCGTCCTACGATTCCAAATCCGTCGGCGATACATTCGCGGTGTCCGGTTGGGTGAGCATCGGAAGCGAGCAGGCCGGGAACGACAACGACGCGCGCCTGTTTTCCCGCAAGGAGAACTACCAGAACGCGCACGGCTGGGAAGTCCTTTGGAAAACGGGAAAGGAAATCCGCGTCCGCGGCGCCGCAAGCGGCGACAACATCAAAGTCACCGGCAGGGACTATGGGGGGAAGGGTTGGAAACACGTCTTCATCGTCTACGACGGCAAGGACTCGGTGTTCTACGAAGACGGCGACCGGAAAGGGTCGAAAACGGGCGGCACCGCCGCATCGGAAAACGGCAGGCCGCTCGCCATCGGCGGCTATGCCAACGACAACGGTTCGCAGCTCCTCGGCAGTGTGGACGAATGCCGTCTCCTCGACGACGTGCCGTCCGCGGACTGGGCGAAGGCCGAATACGACAGCATGGCCGACACGTCGTTCCTGACGGCCGGAGCGGCCGAATCCTACGAGGAGCTCGTCGATCTTGCGGCGGGCGTTTCGGTTTCGTCCGTCGCCTACACGAACGCGACCGTCGTGGCGTCCGTGCAGGCCCTCGGCGCGGGCGCCGCCTCGGCGGACGTGCTGGTGCAGCTCGCCGCGGCGGACGACTTCGCTTCGCCGCTCTGGTCGACGAACTATTCCGTCTCCGCCGCGGGCGTCCAAAGCTTCCCGGTCGCCGGGCTCGCGACGAACGCGACCTACTGGGTCCGCGCCTTCGTCACGAACTCCCTCGGCGCGGCGGTCGCGTCCGGCCCGGTTTCCTTCACGACGCTCGCGCCCGGCGCGCCGGCCGGAACGGCGGCGTTCCGTGAGCGCGGCACGACGTCGCTCTCCGCGACGGCCACGCTGGCGGTGATCGGCGCGGGCTCCGCCTCCGCGACGGTGCGGCTCGAGGCGGCCGCGAACGAGTGGTTCGAAGGGGGCGTCTACCGGACGGCCGACGCCGCCGCGGCGCCCGGCGTGGCGCAGACGCTCGTCCTCTCCAACCTCGAGTCCGGCAGCGTCTACTGGCTGCGCGTCCGTTTCGCGAACGAGTGGGGGCTCGAGACCGTCGTCCCGCTCGGCGTCGCCTACACCCGCGGGGAGGACGGCGGCGAAGACGGCATCTGGGTCGACTCGCTCGGCTCCGGCAACGGGACCTCGCCCGAGAGCGCGCTGCCGACGATCCGGGCGGCGCTCGCGCTCGCCGGCGCGGGGGAAACGATCTGGGTGCGCGGCGGGCCGGACCGGCTCTACGAGATCGCCTCCCCGGCCGACGCGATCCCGCTTTCCGCGGAGAAGGAGGGCATCGTCATCCGCTCCTGGGGCGGCGAAGGCCCGGCCGAGATCTCGATCTCGGCGGACTACGCCCTCAACGCCGGCGGAGCGCCCGTCGTATCCAACCTCGCGGCGCACGCGACGCTCCGGGGCCTCCGCTTCTCGTTCACGAAGGATTCTCTCGGGGTGCGCGGCGCGTCCAATTGCAACCTCGTCCGGAACGCCGCGCCGTTCCTGACGCTGTCGGGGTGCGAGTTCCGCCTCGTCGGCGACCTGCCGGACGGATCGAACTCCAGGAGCCTGTCGGCCTACCTGCTGGACGAAACGACGTTCGAGGCCGCGGACCTGCTCGTCGAGGGCTGCTCGTTCTTCGACTGCCGCCAGTCCTCGCGCGGCGCCGACCTCACGCTCTTCCGGGTCCGGGACAACGCGCGCTTCGTCGGGAACGTCTTCTCGAACGTCACGACCCTCCTCACGGGCATCCAGCTCGCGAACAACCGGTGCACGGGCCCGTTCTCCTTCGTCTCCAACGTCGTGTTCCAGGCCGGCGGCCCGAACCGCGGCCTGTTCCACGGGGGCTTCGCCGGACCGAGGGGACCGGCCGAAGTCGCCTTCAACCGGTTCGTGAACGACGACGGGGCGCCGTGGGGGTGGATTTTCGGGAAAGGGCGCGAAACCCTCCAGAACGGACTCGTGTTCCACCACAACACGGTCGTCGGCTACGAGGCGTTCGTCTACGGGGAGGGCCTCCAGTACAATGCCTCGTTCATGAACGGCGAAATCTTCGACAACGTGTTCCTCCTGGATCCCGGGCGGACGAACATCGTCGAGAATGCGAGCGGCCGGATCAACGGGGACGGCAACCCGAAGCCGACGATGTTCAAGGCCGGATCCTTCTACCGCAACAACGCGCTCCGCACGGGCGCGTTCAACGGCGGAACGGCGGCGGAGGTCCAGGGCTACGACTGGTCCTACGACATCACGGCGGGGCTGGAGATCGACACCGTGTTCGCGCTCGACGCGGCGACGGCGCAGGCCGTCACGAACGCCTTCGCCTCGGTCGGCAAGGACGTCCCCGCGAACGCGGTCGTCCCGGTGCCGACGCCCGAGTTCGCCGACACGGGAAATCTCTTCTCGCCGAACTTCTACCGTATCAAGGCGAGCCGCCGGGACGGCGTTTTCAACTACGGCCGCTCCGGTTGGACCGGCGAGAACGGCGAGTGGCCCGAATGGCTCGGCGCCCTCCCGCCGCTCTACCCCGAAGCGACGATGCTGATCCTGCGGTAGGGCTAAAAAATCCGGTTGCGCGGCGCGGCGCTGTTCGTGTACAATCGGCGCCGTGAAACGGATGCTCCCTCTTTTTGCCGCCTGCGCCGCGGCGCTCGCGCTCGCCGCGCCGGCGCGCGCGACGGCGACTGGGTCGGCGCGGGATACGCCTGGACGGACGACGGCGAATACCCCGACTGGATCGGCGCCAAGCCCGGCCGCATCCCGGAACTCTACCGGACCATCCTGATCCTCCGGCAGGCTCCCCTCCCCCCTCCCCCGCCCTCGCCCGCGCGGCGGCCGCCGCCCGTCGCGGAGCTGACTTCCGAACTGACATGAAACGCCTCCTACCCCTCTTCGCGCTCTGCGCGTTCGCGCTGCCCGCGGCGGCGACGGTCTACCGGCCCGGACTGTGGTTCGTCCAGACCACGGCGTCGGACGACGTCGGAGCCGGCGTCGCCGGCCGCGCCGACAAGGTCCCGTGCCAGGGCGCGTTCATGGAATACACGGAGACCTACCAGACGAACATCGCGGAGCGGGGCAACTACAATGGAGGCACCAGTTTCTTCCGATCCGGGACGAACGCCTACACGGGCGCCGTCTCCACGTGGGAGCTGAAGACGGGTTTCGGCTACGCGGGCGAGTTTTTCGTGGAGAAGGGGCGCTCCTACACGTTTTCCGAGAACCACGGACGGTTCATCAAGATTCTCCTCGACGGTTCGGAGCTTCTCGACGGCGGCGCGTGGTTCGGCATGGCCAACGCGACGTACACGGCCCCGGAAACCGGATGGATTCCGATCGAGATCCGCGCCGGCTGCAACTTCGGCGCCGACGTCATGGCCGGCCCCCTCCTCAACTCGTTCGGGACCGGGTTCAACACGAACGGCCTGGTCTACGCCGCGGCGACCTGGGGCGCCGCGCCCTGGCAGCGCATCCTCGACCCCGGCGACTGCTCGCTGCTGCGCATCGCGTCGCCGGACGCGGACTGCGTGTCGCTCGATTCCGTGACGGCGTCCGGGAGCGACCTCGCGCTGTCGGTCTCGTTCGCGGACGTGCCGTCGGCTGGGAGGCTCACCGCGTTCTGGGGCGGCTCGAACGGCGGCGACCTTCCGCGCAACTGGGCGCACGCCACCGACCTCGGCACCGTCGCCGCGGGAACGTCGGAGTCCGGCGTCGCCTACGCGGTTCCCGGCGCGGCGGGCGCGGCGTTCGTCGCGCTCCGCCTGCAGAACGCGGACTACGCGGCGGGGCCCTACACGCAGTTCACGGCGGCGGCGCCCGTTCCGCGGGCCACGCCGACCTTCGACCTGTTCTGCACGGAGATCGGCTACACGAGCCTCGTCTTCCGGGCCGTCGTCGCCGCCGTCGGCACGGGCGCGTCGGCGGTTCCCTCCGCGGCCGTGCAGATCGCGACGGACGGCGCCTTCGCGAACGTCGTGAAGACGCTCCCGCTCCCGATCTCCGCCCCCGGCGAGGAAGTCCTCTCCACGGCGGGACTCGTCAGCAACACGGTGTACTACGCCCGCGTGGCGGGAACCAACGACCTCGGCGCGACCGGATTCTCGGCGGCGGTCGGCCCGGTCCGGACGCTCCTGCCGACGGCGTCCACGTCGACGATCGCCGCGCTCGAACCCGGGCTCGGCGCGCTCAACGCGGCCGTGACCGTGACGGACTGGGGGGCGGACTCGCACGGCGCGACGGTCCGTCTCGAGGCGTCGGCACACTACGATTTCGGCGTCCTCGCGGGCGTCTCGCCCGAGGTCGACGCGACGCTCGGCGTCGCCACGAACCTCATGGTCGTCGGCCTCCTGGAGAACAGTGAGTACTACCTCCGCGCGCGGATCGTCAACTCGTGGGGCATCACCGAATACCGGAAGGTCGACGGCGTGCTGACGACGCGCGGCAAGCCGTTCGAGGGGACGCCTCTCGTGTGGGAGACGGCGGCGGACGGCACGCTCTCCGTGCACGAGCGCCTCCTCGACAACGAGTTCACGGGCGAGGCGGAGCTCTTCCTCGACGGCGTCTCGAAGGGCGTGCGGCCGTTCCCGGCGAGCCCGTGCCGCATTTCCTTCACGGGCGTGCCGATGCCGCAGTACCCGGCGTCCGCTCGCGTCGTCGTGAGCGTTGTCGTCTCGGGCCGGCCCTACTCCGCGGAATGGAGCGACACGGTCGTTCCGGGCTCCGCGTGCTATCTCGAGCGCAAGTGGGTCTACGATCCGTCCGCCAAGACGCTCACGTGGACCGACGGATATCCGTCCGAGAACGTCGTCAAGAACGTGACCGCCAACGGGAACGAGCTGACGATCGGAAACAACCAGAACCAGACCAATCCGCTCGGAATCAACCTCGACTTCTCCCCCGGCGTCGAAGGCGGATACGAAATCGTGAAAATCGCCGCGGGCGCGTTCGTCGGCTACAACGGCTCCTGCCTCACGAACATCGTCTTCCCGTCGTCGCTCCGGGAAGTCGGGCGCGCCGCGTTCGAACAGTGCAAGACCCTCCGCGGCCTGCGCATGAACGAGGGGCTCGTGGACCTCGGGACCGGGGCCAACAACAACAACTGCTTCCTCGGCTGCACGAACCTGCAGTCGATCGGAGACTTCCCGTCCACGCTGGAAATCGTCGGCGACGCGATTTTCAAGAGCTGTTCGTCTCTCCAAGGGGACGTCGTCTGGCCGCGCAAGGCGCGCATCGTCCCGAACGGCGCCTTCAGCGGAACGGCCATCCGCTCGTTCAAGGCGGAATACGGCGTGACGGACTTCGGCACCGTCACGAACGGCGACGGCCGCGTGACGGGCGGGAACAACTCCATTCGGACGATCGACCTTCCCGTGACGCTGGAGTACGTGTCGGGGCGGATGTTCGCCGACGCGTCGGCAAGCAAGGGACTCTCCGCCGACGTCTGGTACCGCGGCTTCCCGAAACGCGGCTGGAGCGTCGGCCTGTGGTGGAACATGCAGGGGAAGAACATGATCACCAACTGGTTCGAATTCCACCACCGGGACGAGTTCCGCGCCTACGCCGAAACGAACACGCTCTACCACATCGTACTTCCGGCGACCTACCACGGCTCGGGAACGTTCGAAAACCAGGTCGTCCGGTGGTGGAAGGACCCGGACCAGTATCCGCCGTCGGTGATGATCCTCCGTTGAACCCCGTTCGGGCGCGGGTGTTCTCCCGCGTCCGCGCGTTGGACGGGAACCGCGGAAGAATTTGCTTGCGTCGGTTTTTGAATACGTATCTAACTCTGTCCGTCAATACGTTTGCAACGCAAGCAACGCCATGAAAACTTCAAAACTCACGTTGAGCGTGCCGCAGCCCGTCGTGGCCGATGCCCGGCGTCTTTCGAAAGCGCGGGGGGAGAGCATCTCCGCGATGTTCGCGCGTTTCGTCGAGGCCGTTTCGCGGGATCTCCGCTCCGAAGCCGCCTATCCGCCGAAGACGCGTGGGGCCATGCAACTGGCGATGGACGCGGCGCCGGTCCCCGCCGGTTTCGATTGGCGGACCGCCCGGGACGAACGACTCGCCGAATGTTACCCGTCTTGATTTTCAAGGACTCCGAGGATGACGTCCGGCTCGCCTCGGCGCTGCGCTGTGGCGCCTCGTGCATCCTCTCGCGCGACCGGGACCACTGCCCGGCCGGCGTCCTGCCCGCCCTTTCGCCCCGCGACTTCCTCGCCTCCCGGACGTAAACCTTCCAGCCCGCTCCGCGCGGGGCGGCGGAGCCGCCGCCCGCCGCGATCATCCCGGTCAAGTAGTCCCCCTCGGCGCCCGGAAGGCCGACGGCGAGGCGCCGAACTTGCGCCGGAAGAGGTGCCCCAGATGGTTCGCGTCGTAGATGCGGCACGCGGCGGCGATCCGCTCGCACGAGAGCGACGTCGTCCGCAGCAGGTCCTTCGCGCGGGCGAGGCGTTCGTTCAGGATCGCCTCGCCGATGGGGACGCCCGTTTCCGCCCGGAAGCGCAGCTCGAGCGTCCGGCGCGAAACGCCCAGGGACTTGGCCAGCTCCGAAACGGGAATCCGCTCCCCGATCCGCGCCGCGACGGCCGCCCGCACCTTCGCGACGAGCGGGTCGCGCCCGATGAACTGCGCGGTCGAGGCGCGCGCCTCGACGCGGACGCCCCCGAGGACGATCC
>JAFPUX010000529.1 GCA_017413145.1 Kiritimatiellia bacterium
GAGGCCGACCTCCTTGAGGTTGTCGTTGTTGAGCGCGACGTCGCCCCGGTAGGGGCCGCCGATCTGCTCGAGCATCGAGAAGGCGATGTCGCTCGGGTTGTCGTAGAAGTCCTCCACGCGTTGCGCGAAGGGCGTGACGGAGTTGAGGACGCGCTGCACCCAGCCCTCGGCGAGCTGCTCGTCCGTCCAGCCGGACCAGTCCGTGCCGACGGTGGCGGCGGCGAGCGTCCCCTCCTTGGCGCGGTAGCGCATCGCGTAGTAGGTGTTCACGAAGTCCTGCACGGAGCCGGTCTCGCCGAGCTGCAGCGACGTGAGGCCGGCGACGACCGCGGGTGCCGTCCGCGACGTCCACGCGGCGGAGTCCTTGTCGGTCGAGAGCGTGCCGTCGGCGTTGGGCGTCGCGTATTTCCACTCGAACTCGTAGTCGCCCGCGGCTTCGCCGAGCGGCGTGCGGTAGAGGAGCGTCAGGCGCTCGGAGAGCTTGTTGAGCGGGTCGGTGAGGACGGCGATGCCGTCGAGGTAGAGCTCGGGCTCGACACGGATGACGTGCATCGAGACGGGGAGTCCGGGGTTCACGACCGACTCGTCGGGGTTGTCGTTCTCGATGAGCGTGACCCAGCCGTCGCCGGAGCCGTTTGCGACGAGCGCGTAGTGGTCCTGCGGCAGGTAGGTGGTCGAAGGCATGGCGTCGATCGCCGTCCAGGAGAAGTAGCCCTGCACGTAGTAGGCGTCGACCCAGGGGAGCTTGTTGCCGGCGATGGCGCGGTCGCGCAGTTCCTCCCAGTCGCCGAGCAGGGCGGACATCCCGGACATGTCATAGTAGCGCTGTGCGGCCTCCTGCTTCGTGGGCTGGTGGAGGCGCTTCCACATGTTGCTCGTGACCGTCATCGTCGCGACGGGCGTGAGGAGCTCGTCCACGTAGAGCGCGCCGTTCGTGCTCGTGACGGCGATATAGCCTTCGGTCGCGGTGTCCACTACCGGGAGCGCGTTCGTCTTGGTGAGCTCGACCCACTTCTCGTAGGCCTTCTCGGAGGGGAAGATGTAGTTGAAGTAGCTCTTGCACTCGACGGTGAACGGCTCGGTCGAGGCGCGCACGGAGGGCACGACGGCCGCCGTCGCGAGGGCGTCCACGGCGGCGTCCCACTCGGCCTTCTTGTCTGCGAGGTCGGAGCAGATCGCCTTGAGGGCCTCGCGCTCGGAGTCGGTGAGGACGTTGAGCTCGAGGTAGGAGCCGCCGGACTCCTTCTCGACGAGCTGGCCGACGAGGTTCATCCGCTTCGAGACGTCGGCGTTCGTGTCGATGTAGAAGCGATCGGAGATCGAAGGCGGCAGGCGCGTGAAGTAGTATTTGCCCTTGCGCAGGAAGCACGTGCCGGACGCGCCGAGCGTGAAGCCGTATTCGCCGCAGAAGTCGCCGTCGATCGAAAGCGGCGCGCTCTGCGCCACCGTGGGGTCGATGAGATCGACGACGGTCGGGGCCGCCACGTTGGCCGACGCGGCGGGGTTCGGGTAGCACACGGCCATCGAGGCGGCGTTCCAGACCTCCGGGAGGCCGGCCTTGGCCTTGGTGAGCGTCTGCGCCACCTTCATCGTCGGGACGCCGTTCGTCGCCGGCCAGACGGAGAACCAGTTCCACGGAATCGCCGTCTCGACGTTCTGGAGGTTCGCCGCCGAGGGGTTCGGGATGTCGACGCAGTTCATCCAGCCGACATTCGTGCCGACGGCGAGTTGGCTCTCGCCGAGCGACGGGCAGTAGAAGCCCTCCTGCATGGGGTAGGCGTAGAGCGCCATGACCGAGCCGTCGCGGCGCGCCCACGCATCGCCCTTGCGGTCGAGATAGACCACGTTCGCGTCGTCGAACGAGTAGAGCGACGAAAAGGCGTCGAGGCGGGTCTCCCCGCCGTCGATCTTGCCGATGGGACCGGGAGCGATCATGCGGCTGCCGGCGACGACGCCGAGGGCGAAGGACGGGTATTCCGGCGAGGTCGTGACGACGCGGTAGGCCTGCATCGCGCCCTTGCCGTCCTTGGCGAACTGCGCGAGGACGACCGGCCGCGAGGAGACGTCCGTGTTGAGGTCGTTGCGCATCGCCCAGACGACGTAGTCGCCGTCGAGCTTCAGGAAGGCGTGCTCCTCGTTCGGGTTCCAGCCGACCGCCTCCGGGTCGTTCTGGTAGTAGATCGCGGGTTCGACGCCGTTCTCGGCGCGGAGCCTGCCGTTGAACGGACGCGGGCTGCCGCGCCCCGCGACGGCGAAGCCGTTCGCGACGAGCTGGTAGCCGTGGCCGGAGCTGTCGGCCGCGATGCGGGCGGAGGATCCGGGCGTGGACTCAAGGTCCGTTTCGGCGAAGAGGAAGCGGGTGGCGTCCGTGACGTTCGTCCCGGTCGCGTCGACGCACCAGATGGCGAAGTCGTCCAGCTCGAAGCCGCTCGCGCAGGGCTCGCCGCCGGAGGCGCCGAGGGAGAGCGTCGCGCGCCCGCCCGCCCAGGCGTCGGGCAGGGCGAAGCCGACGTCGGCCCAGCCGTCGCGCGCGACCTCGAAGGTGTCCAGCTCGGCGCCGTCGAGCGAACTGGCGAAGACGAAGTTCGTTGCGCCGACTTCCTTGAGATCGACGGCGAAGGTCGAGCCTTCGAGCGTCGCGGTCGCGACGCGCCCGGGCGCCATGTCGAGCGCGAAGTCGGAGGAATAGACCTGGAAGCCAACGACGTTCGTGACGCCGGCGAGCGGCACCGTGGCGCTCACGTTGGCGTAGGCGTCCCGGTCGAGGAACATCAGCGAGCGGCCGCCGAAGGCCGCCATCGTGGGGTCGGCCGAGCCGAGCCGCGACGAAAGCACGATGTTCGGCAGAAGCCCGTCACGAAGCGTCTCCGCCCACGTGAAGCGGTAGCGCTCCACGAGGCCCGGATAGGTGATCGGCACCGGCATGCCCGGCAGGCTGATGCTGCCGCGCCACCAGACCTCGACGGGGTTGAGGCTTTCGTTGACGCCGTAGATGGCCGAGACGAGCTTTTCGTAGGGATCCTCCTCGCCGGCCGATTCGTTCGCGCCGGCGACGACGTCCAGCGCGCCGTCCCCGAGGCCGCCGGTCCCGTCCGGCTCCGGTTCGTGGTAGAGGCGCGGGTTCCAGTTGCGCCCCGCCGAGGCCGGCTGGTAGATGTAGCCGGGCAGCGACTCGTCCATCAGCGCCGCCGCGCCCGCGGCCTTGCCGGCCGCCGCGCCGCCGAACATCGTCGCCTCGAAGCCGATCGGCCAGTCCGCGACGATCGCGCCCGCGCCCGTGGAGGCGAGCACGTCGGGGTTCGTGCGGTAGCGCGACTGCATCGGCAGATACCACGGGATGTCCTGCGCCGGCGTCATGATCTTCAGGAGGAACTTGCCCTCGCCGCCGACCGTCACCTCGCCGGACGCGCCGTCGATGGCCGCGGTGAGCGAGTTCGGGGCCTTGTAGCCGAGCACCTGCGCGGTGTAGTTGGTCGGGATCGCCCACTTGAGGCCGGGCTTGGAGGGGTCGTCCGAGATGACGAGCCGGTAGGTGTCCGCCGGCCAGCCGACGAGATACCAGTCGTTCTCGAACGTCCACATCACGCCCATCGGGTCGGGCGTCTTCCAGTAGATGTCGGCCTTCCACGGCATCGCCATGTTCATGGCGCCGCTCGTCGTCTTGTCCGTCGGCGCGATGGCGTAGATCTTGCCGTGGTATTCGTTGGAGAGCTCCTGCCCGCTGGGCGCGGCGAACCGCTCGACGTAGGGCGCGTAGGGGTCGTCCGGGTCTTTCTCCGCGCCCTTGTTGACGACGCCCTGGAGGTCCTTGATGTCCCAGCCGCCGCCGACGGGCCGCAGCTCCGAGCCGACCGTCGCCTGCAGCGTGTTCACCGCGGGCGGCGTGATCTCGACGACGATGGAGGCGACGAGGTGGTCCTTCGTCTCCGTGTCGTAGTAGGCCAGCACGAACTGTCCCTTGGGGCAGTCGATCGCGCCGGTCGCCTCGTCCACGATGTAGCGCGCCGTGAGCATGTGCGACGTGGCGGGGTCGTAGTCGATGCCCCACACGACGTTCGAGCTCGTGGCGCCCGCCGTCCCGGCGCTTGTCACGGCGTAGCGCGGCGTGATGACCGCGGGGTCGCCGAAGAAGCGGACGAAACGGCCTGTCAGATCGACGAACGGCGCGCTGTTGCCCTCGTCGCGGCGCGTTGCGAAGAGCCGGTAGGGGCGCGCCGCGGTCGCCGCCGAGAAGGAGTAGACGCTCTCGACCGTCGTGCCGTCCTTGAGGACGAACGGGACCGCCATCGCGCCGGAGCGGGTGACGAGGAGCGTCTCGGCGAGGTTCGTCGTGCCGCCGACGACCTGGATGTAGCCATTGGTCCCCGCCTCGGACCTGCGGATCGCGGCGAACGTCGCCTCCCAGTCGATCTCGTCCGCCTCGCGCGGGAAGCGCGTGAGGTATTCGCCCACCTTCGCGTCCGGCGGCTGCTCGGAGAATGTGCGGCCCACCGACCAGGCCGAAAGCGACCACGACATCGTGGCCGAGGTCGCGCTCGCGGACGCGTTCGCCCCGTCGGCGATCGTGCCGGACGCCGCCGTCGGATACGCCGCCGTCGGCACCTGGTAGTCCGCGTGGCCGAAGACGGCGATGCCGGTCTCCTCCATGCGGATCGCGCTGTCCGTCGCGCTGTCCGCGAGCGCGGCGCCCGCCGCAAGAAGGGACGCAAGGGACAGCAGAGACCGAAACGACAGTCGAACGTCGGCGGTCGGAATCCTGTAAATCGCTTTCATCGTTGTCATCCCTTTCACTTCTTGTAGCTCCAGAACGTAACGGAGACTTCTCCGCTGTCGAACGTCGGGGCGCGGACTTCGTCGCCGGGGCGGACGAACTGGATCGTCGCCGGGATGCGCAGCGTCGAGCGCGAGGCGCCCGAGCAGTGGATCATCGCGACGCCTTCGCGGTCGGCCGTCCAGAGGACCTGCCCGGCCACGACGCCGTTCGCCGTCGCGACGCGCCGGGAGTCGCCCCACACGGAAACGCCCGCGCCGCGCAGGATCGTCGTCTCGCGGCCGCGCTCGATGTCGAAGGGCTTCACCTCCACCGAGACGCTTCCTTCCACGCGCACCGTCCCGGACGCCTCGAGCGACCCGGCCACGACCTTCTCCGCGACGATGGCGTTCGCGCCGAGCGTCCCGACCTTGATGTCGCTCGCCGCGCCTTCCGCGACGAGCGCGCGGTTCACGCTCGCGACGGACGCGAACGCGCGGCGCGGCGCGAGCGGCGAGAGCGCGTCGCCCACCGTCAGCTCCACGTGCGTGAGGTTGTTGGACGCGAAGGCGTAGGCGAGCTCGTTGTTGCCGAACACCGCCTCGAACGATCCGTCCGGATTGATCGGCACGTCCGCGACGTCGCCCGACCAGAGCGGCGTCGTCGCCGACGCGGAATCGTAGACCTTGACGTGCATGGTCTTCCTGAGTCCGCTCGACCATTCGCCGAAGTTGGTCAGGACGCCGCGGTACACGAGGCGCGTGATGCCGCCTTCGAGCTTGCGGGCGACAGGCTTCCACTGGGCGTAGAGGGCAATGTTCTCGTCCGTCAGAATGGAGGTGTCGGCAAGCGCGAATTCGTAGTTTTCGTCATAGACCTGAACGCCGCCCGTCGGCTCCGTGAAGTAGCCGAGGAATATGTCGTCGCCCTGCTTTAGCGCGATCGGCGCATCAGTCGCCGTGGAGGTGGAGAGCCGGCAGGATCCCGTGCCGATTTCGGCTCCGCCCGAGGAGAACGTGAAGCCGACCGCCTCCAGCTTCCAACGTGCGTAGAGCGTCGTATCCTCGACGGTCTGCCAGACGGGATAGACCGCTCCGCTGTCGCTGTAGATTTGCGTCCCGTCCGCCGTGTAGAAGCCCTGGAATTCATAGCCAGTCTTGGCAGCGAGAGCCGGCGCGGCCGGCGGAGCGAGCATCAGAGTCGCCTGCGCCGTGCCGACGGAAGTTCCGTCCGACATGAACGTGACTCTAATCGGAGCGGCCGGCGCATCCCCGGCGCTCAGTGCCGTCGGTTGCGCAGCCGTGCGCGCCGGAGAAACCGTCAGGGTGACGCAGTCCAGCGACTGGAACGTACCGTCGTCGCCATGTGCCGCGCCCGCTCCGCCATTGCCGCCGTTGCCGCCCTTGGCCGTGCCGTAGGAGGCATACCCATACTGCGGACCTCCGCTGGAACCGGTGCCGCCATCGCTTACGGCGCCGCGCCCGCCTCCACCGCCCTGGCCCCAGGCGACTTTGCTGAAGTCGGTGCTGATATCCTCGACGGTCGTGCCGCCGTTGCCGCCAGCGCCGCCGCCGCCGCCGCCGGAACCACCGCCGCCGATGCCGAACTGCGCTCCCTGACCGCGTGCGCCGCCGCCACCGCCGCCGCCGCCGGCAGCGACATAAGCGTCCGACCAACCTGAGCCTTCATCTGTGTCTTTAGCACCGTTTGCTCCGCCAGAGCCATCGGATGTTGCCGCTGCGCCCGCCGTCGCCCGGACGGTGACATTGCCGAGGATGACGACCGCGCCCATGCCGCTGCCGTTCGTGCCTGCTTCGCCATCGTGGCCATCACGACCGTTGCTTGTGAACTCAGCAGTTGAACAATCTTGAGCCGACCACTCGGAAAACATTCCTCCATTGCCGCCATTGCCGCCAGCGCCGCCTATCGCAGGCGCTCCTCCTCCGCCGCCGGCACCGCCTTCGCCGCCTTCGCCGCCAGCGCCATATTGGCGTTCTTGGTCGATAAAGCCATTACCGCCGTTGGAACCGTTGACACCGTTCGCGGCCGCGCCGCCCGTCGCCACCAGAGTGCCGTCGCCGACGATGTAGAGCGTCGCGGTTTGGGGAACATAGATGGCAGGAGTGGCACCGGCGGCTCCATTCGCGTCTGCGCCACTCACCGTCAGCGTCGCCCCGCTCTTGATGTTGATGATCGCGCTCGCGCCGTCCTCGACGGCAATCGCGCTTTCGCCGTTCTTGCCATCTATCGACTCGTCGCTCACGACGGTGTATATCTGCCCGTCGGAAAGCGACATGGGGTCGACGACGAAGATTGAGAGCATGGGCTTGCCGCCCGACACGCTCCAATGCGAGGAACCAAGAGCGTCAACCAGTGCGCTGGCGCTCATGGTGGACGTGTCGGTTCCCTGCGGCGTGGCGATGGCCTGCGTATAGAAACTGTTTTCCACTGTGATGTTGTTGTATCCTCTGCAGAATGTCGCGCAGCGATAGTCTGAGGACAACACCACTTCGTGCGGGGCAAACAAGGAGTTGCTGATTGTCATCGCAGCATCATGTTCGTTGTATCCCACGAACCCGCCGATGCTGTGTCCGTTCGCGAAAAGGAGCGATCCGTCAAAAAGGCAGTTGTCTATCTTGGTATCGACCACCTGGATCGTTCTGGAAATGAATCCCCCGCTCGTCATGTCCCCGGAATAGCTGCTGGTGATTGCGACGGACGAACGACAGCCGGAAATCGTGGTGCCGGGAAGTTTCACGTCGCCAATCAGCCCGGATGTGAAATGCCTGTCCGTGGTGATGCACCCCCTCGTGTGAAGATTGGAAATTTTGGCGCCGGCGACGTATGCAAACGGGGCTGCGAAATCCACGCCCGGCAGATTCCAGTTCAATGTCAGCCGGTGACACTGTCCGTCGAATGTGCCGCCATACGGATTGCCGTCCGTTCCGACGCGCGGTGAGTCCTGCGTGAGCGTCACGTCGGCGGTCATCACCGCGTCGAGCGCCGTCTCGCCGCTGTTCACGCGGCCCGCGAACGTCGCCCAGTCGGCGGCGCTTGCGATCTGCACCGTCTCCGCGAGAGCCGGCTGCGCGGCAAGCGCGGCGGCCATCGCCATCATTGCAAAAAGCGTCTTTTTCATTGGCTGATTCCTTTCTAGGATTCCAGACTTCCAGGATTCTAGAGTTCTAGGACTCTCTCCTTATTCCGGCACTCCGAAGTAGATGAACTGCGTCTTGTAGCCGAGGGCGGCTCCGTTCGCGTGGAGCGTGACGGTCTCGCCCTTGCGGACCGGGACCGTCCAGACGGCCGTCCGCGCGCCGCCGCTCCCGATCGCGCCCATGGGCGTCACGGTGAGGCCGCCGACCGTGAGGCCGACTTGGCCGGACGAGGAATTGCTCGCCTCCGCGCGGATCTGGACGAAGCCGTCGTATTTGGCGGTCCAGGACTTCGTGCCGCCCGAAAGGGAGCCGGACTCCTCGCCCTCGCCGCCGCCGATCGTCTTGTTGTCGAGGTTGGCCATCTGCGCCCCGCCGTCCTTCGAGATGGAGCCGAGAAGCCGCAGGCCGCCGCCGCGCACGTTCACGTCGTCGAGCGTGATGTCCTGGAAGCCGGCGAGCGAGCCGGCGCTGAACGCTTCGCCGCCCACTTCGAGTTGGGTCGTGACGAGGCTGTCGGCCATCGCCGTCGTGACGCGGATTTCGTCGCCCGGCAGCCAGACTTCGCTCTCCTCCGTCGCGATCGCCGAGGCGCTCGACGAAACGAGCGCGTAGGGCGAGGTCGCCACGATCATCCGCGGTTCGCCGAGCCGCAAATCGTCGAACCGGACCTCCGTGACGTTGTGCGTGTAGAGGTCGCTGCCGTCCACCTCGACCGGCGCGCCGAAGACGGCGTCGCCGTTCGTCTTGAGCGTCACGGGCATCTCGGCGCTCGTCTCGTCGTCGTAGAACACCGTCGCAGTGGTCGTCACAGTCGCGTTGGCGAGCCCCCACGCGACGCCCTCGACGTTCACGACCGGCGGCTGGACGCCCGTCGCGATGCGGATCGCGCCGCGCACGGGCGCCATGCGCGCGCCGTGGAGCTGGTCGATGCCGATCGGCATCGTCGCGAGGCCCGCGTTGTCCCCGTAGAGAAGCGTCTTCACGCCGTTCGTGACGATGGCGATGTTGGCGAGCTTGTAGTCGTAGAAGACCTGCGCCGCGTCGCGGTTGCCGCTCGCGGAGGACTGCACCGGCTCATACCACACCTGGCGCACGCCCAGGAGGTCGTCCGCCTGCGGCGGGTTGAGAATCGCGCCCTGGCTCTGCGTCCCGAGCGAGGAGCAGATGGAGGTCGTCGTCCCCGCCGAGACTGCCGTGCCGCCCGTCGGCCTGGCGACGAGCGTGTTGAGGAAGTAGGTGTCGATGCCGCCCGCGCTCACGAGCGCGTTCGCGTCGCCGGGCACGAGGGTGCAGTGGATGAAGGTGAGCGGCGCCTTGGCGGAGTGGACCGCGCTGCCGCTCGCCGCCTTGTTGCGCGAGAACGTGCAGTTGACGAACGCGCCGTAAACGGACGTGTTGGCCATCGCGACGGCTCCGCCGCCGCCCTCCGCCGTGTTGTCCGCAAAGGTGCAGTTCATGGCCGTGAGCTCCGCGTCCCTGCCGCTCTGGATCGCCCCCTTGTTGCCGATGAAGGAGCAGTCCGCGACCGTCAACCCGCCGCTGTGCGCGACGGCCGGCTTTTGGCAGTCCTTGAAGTTGAGGAACCGGAGGCTCACGTCGGAGCCGGAGAGCTGCAGCGCGCCGAAGGCGCCGCCCGCCGTGATTGTCACGCCGCGTCCGTCGTTGAAGCCGTCGATCTCGATGGGCGATGCATTTGCATCCACTGCAATGGTTCTCGAAAGCGTGATGACGTTCTTGCCCTCCTCCGCGGGGAGGTCGAACTCGATGCGGCGAAGGCCGCCCGTGCCGCAGAGAGCAGAGTCGGCGCAGAGCGCGCGCATTGCGTCGCGCAGCGTGATCTTGCCGTCGCCGAGGTTCTCGCCGTCCTCGTTCGTGTTGACAACGAGCATCGTGGGGGCGACTTCCCAGTGCGCGTAGAGGGTCGTCGAATCATCGGCCGTCTCCCAGACGGGCGAGGCCACGGCGCCGTCGGGCCCGTAGATGCAGGTCCCGCCCGTCTCCTCCGTGAAATAGCCGAGGAAGCGGTAGCCATTGCGCGTCACCTCGGGCGCACCGGGCATCGGGAGCATCAGCGAGGCCGTGGCCGTGCCGACCTCCGCGCCCTGCGAGCGGAAGTGGATCTGCGTCGTGTAGAGACCGGCCGCCGCCGGGGCAAGCGGGGTGTTGCTCGCGCGTGCCGGTGACGACTTGAACTGGACGCCCGGCCCGATCACGAGCGTGCCGTCGTCGCCGCGCGTCGTGTTCGCGGCGCCGCCCTCGCCGCCGCCGCCGGCTGTTGTCTTGCCGTAGTAGAGGCTCACCGTCTTGCTGCCGCCGCTCGACCCGGTCGAGCCGGACGTGTCTCGATAGGACTTGCCGCCCTTGCCGCCGTCGCCCCAGCTCGTCGAGCTGCCGCCGGCGCTGTTGCAGGCGGTGCCGCCGCCGCCGCCACCGCCGCC
>JAFPUX010000530.1 GCA_017413145.1 Kiritimatiellia bacterium
CGGCGTCGCCGCGGCGCTCGCCGCGCGCGCCGGCGTGCAGCCGCGCGCCGTCCCGGTCGCGGACATCCAGGCCGAGCTGCGGAAACAGGGCGTGGAACCGTAAAACCTTCCAACCCCGACGTTCGCCATGCGCGCCGTTCCTCCGATTCTTTCCCTTCTCGCCGTCCTCGCGTTCGCCGCGCCCGCCGCGCGTGCGGCGGACGCGGACGCGACCGGCCTCGTGCCGACAATCTGGTTCGACTTCGAGACGAAGCCGGACGCCGCCGGACTCAAGAACGCGAACAAGGGCTCGGCCTCCATCTCGTTCTCCAACAAGGGAACCGCCGCGTACGGGACCGGCGCGACGAACGGCTGGGCGCTCAACACCGTCGGCTTCTCGCCGTATTCGGCGTCCGGCGGCCAATGCTCGACGGCCGGGAACGCCTTCACCGTTTCCGCGGTGATGACGCTCGGCACGAACACGAACGGCGTCACGTTGAACGTCCGTTGCGAAACCGCGGAGAAGGATCTGGTCGTCCGTCGCGGCTCCGCGGCGGGTTCGCTCGTCGTCGGACTGGGTCCCCAGAAGGCCGTTTCGAAGAAGTTTTTGAACGCGACCCTGTCGGACGGCGACACGGCCTTCCACCTCGTCTCCGTCGTCGCGGAACAGTCCGGCACGAGCCTCTATGTGGACGGCGACCTTGTCACCAATTCAACCGAGTTCTCCCTGTGGCACGCATCGGGCTGCGCCAGCCGGATGCAGTTCGGCGAACGCCTCTCCTCCAATCAGTCTCCCGAGGTGGCGTACGGCGGCCTCGTCGACGACCTTCGCATCCACGACGCGGCGCTCACGCCCGCGCAGATGAAGGCCATTGCCGCCGAATACGGGCTCGTCCCGTCGACGGACATGCTGGAGGTGTCCGGGGCGCCGGCGAACTGGGGGACCGTCGTCCCGGCGTACGGCACCACCAACGGGCTCGCGCAAGGAGACGCCTTCCCGTGCTCCGCCGCCGGTTCCGAAACGGCGTCGACGAAGATCGTGCCCATCGGCCATTCGCTCTACGCCGTCGCGGCGGACGGGACCGCGACCCTGGTCGACGAATGCGACGCGACGTCGTTCGTCTACACGCACGGAACGACCCGGTCGCGCCTCGTCTGGCGCTGGGCGCAGTCGAACCTCGTCTCCGTCGCGGCCGGCGCGGGCGGGACCGTCTCCGAAAGCGGATGGGCGGGCTACGGCGACGCGTTCGCCGCGGCCGCCACGCCGGATCCGGGGTTCCGCTTCCTGCGCTGGACCGGGGACACGGCCGGCATCGACGCGAGGGCCGCCTCGGTCGTCCTGCCGTCGGTGACCGCGCCCCGTTCGATCGCCGCGGAGTTCATCTCCGAGAGCGTCGACGAAACCGTCCAGTGGGTCTCGCCGTCCGGCGACGACGGGAACGACGGCTATTCCGAATCGTCCCCGAAGAAGACCATCGCCGCCGCCGTCGCCTGTCTCTCGACCGTCGACGAGTCGAAGACCTGCACCGTCCATGTCGCGCCGGGCCGGTATACGATCTCGTCCCCGATCTCCCTGGCGAGGGCCGTCCGCCTCCTCGGCGACGACGCCGACCCGTCCCTCGTCGTCGTGTCGAACAAGGAGAACGTCGCATGGGGAAACACCAACCACAGGTGCGTCCTGCTGAACCATCCCGACGCCCTGGCCTCCGGAATGACATTTGAGAACGGGAAGGACTACGGCGACGGCGGCAACGTGCGGATCGACACGAACGGCGGCATGGTGACCAACTGCATCCTGGTCAACGGATTCACGCGCGAAGGAAACCAGTCCGGCGGCGCGAACGTGGCGATCGCGGGCCCCGGGCTCGTGACCCACTGCCGAATCCTCGGCGGAAGCATGAACAACTGCTCCGGCTGCGACCGCGTGTCCTCGGTTTATCTCGCGCATGCGGACGCCCGGATCGAGAACTGCCTCGTCGACGGCTTCCGGGGGGCGACGACCTCCATCCAGCCCACCGTGGGATGCGCCGGAATCCTCGTCAACAAGGGAACCGCCGTCAACTGCACGGTCGTGAACTGCACGTCGCCCTACACCACGGCCTCCGGCTTCGCGGGCATCCTCGTCTGGGCGAACGGAAGCGCGCTGAACTGCGCGTCGGTCGCCAACGTGGACAGCAACGGAACGCTTCGCGCGTTCTCGTCGAACCAAGTGGCGCGGACCTCGCACTGCGCGTTCGACGCGATTGCGGGCGAGGCGGCCGTTCCGGAGGGCATGGTCGGCGCCGTCGTCGGGACGGCCGAGTCGTTCTTCCCGCACTTCGCGGACGACGCCATCGCCGAGGTCAAGTACCGCCCGGGCCCCGGGAGCCCGCTCCTCGACGCGGGCGCGGACTACGCCCCGATGCCGGCCTTCGACCTCTCCGGGCGCCAGGCGCGCCGGATCGGCGCCGCCGTCGACATCGGTTGCTACGAGGACATGTACCTCGCCATCGAGGCGACGGGCGAGTCGACGGTCGGACTCGAGTCGTTCGCGACGGACTTCTCGCTCGGATCGGACGTCCCCGCGGACGTCGCGGTCGTCTGGAGCGCGGACGCGTCGTTCGCGGACGCTTCGACGAACACGGTCGCGGAGGGCGTCACGAACGGCGTCCACGAGGCGGCGATCGCCGGACTCGAGCCGGACCTGGTCTATTGGTGGAAGCTCGTGGCGGACAACGGCGCCATCGCGGTCGAGACCGCGCCGGCGTCGTTCCGGACGCTCGGCGCGCCGACGTTCGACGAGGTGTCCGAGACCGTCTCCGGACCGACCGCCGTGTTCTCGGTCGGGCTCGCGTCCCTTGCGCGGGACGAGCTCGGCAACGGGCTCCGGACCTACGTCACCGTGTATTACACGACGAACGGGACGGACTACGTCGAGCTGTCGCTCGGCTCCGCGACCCGGGCGCGGATGCTTGCCGGTTCCGCGACGCTTCCCAACGGGGACTGCACCTGGTACGCCCGCGCCTACGCCGACTACGGCGGGCGGACGATCGAGGCGCGGACCGGGCTCCGGACGTTCCGCGTCTTCCACAACGCGACGCCCCCGGCCGGCTTCCACCGTCTCGACGCGACGATCTCGTACCAGGGCGAGGCCGCCGAGGACATTCCCCTGCTGCTGCGCCTTTCCGAGTCGATCGAGGGCTTCCGCTACGCGAACGTCGCCAACAACGGCCGGGACTTCCTCTTCTCGGACGGCGACGGCAATCCCCTTCCCTTCGAAATCGACACCTGGAACCCCGCCGGCGAATCGCTCGTCTGGGTCCGCGTGCCCGTCTTCACGAACGGCGCCGTGGTCCACCTGGACTACGGCGCCTCGGAGGCCGACGGCACCGCGGACGCCGCGGACGTCTGGCGCCGCTACGTCGCCGTCTGGCACATGAACGAACTCCGCACGGACGCCGCCTCGGGCCGGTGCTACACCCCCGACTCCACCGCGAGCGGCTGGCACGCCTACAAGACCGTCGAGGCGGATGCGGTGCCCGCGCCCGTCACCACGGCGACCGGCGCCACCGCGAATCCGACGCCCCCGACCGGCACGGCGATGAACGTCGCCTACGGAGCCGGCAAGTCGAAAACGTCCCTCGGCGGCTTCACGGTCCCCGCGAGCCGGACCTCCGCCACGACGCTGAACGGCCCCGGCTTCACGCTTTCGGCCTTCGTGAACTCGCACCAGGCCGCGAACGACGGCCGCTGCCGCGTCATCGCGTTCGGAAACGCGCCCGGCGACCGGGCCAACCTCGCGGTCGGCGGCGACAGGATCTACTGCATGGGGTCCAACAGCCACTACAAGACCAATCCGAAGGGCGCGACGGGCTGGGTCCACGCGGCGGCCGTCTTCGGTTCGAAATCCTTCGTCTACGCGGACGGCGCGAATCTCTCGGGCTCCGGCGACAATCCGAATCTCAAGAGCCTCGCGCTCGACAAGGGCATCGGCCTCGGCTGCTTCACGGACGGCACGCAATGCCTCGACGGCTACATCGACGAGGCGCGCATCCGGAACGCCGCCTCGACCGCCTCGTGGGCCGCCGCCGAATACGCCGCGATGGCGGACCCGGACGTCGTCCGCTTCGGCGCGGCGCGCTACCTCCAGATCCCGGTCCTCGACGGCGCGCCCTCGCTGGCCTGGGCCATGAGCTTCTTCCGCTACTCCGCCGCCGTCTCCTACGGACTCGGCGACGTGCTCCTCACGACGGTCGACCTCCACGACGGCTCCGCGACCACGAACGCGACGCATTCGTTCGATTCGGTCGACCAGCTCCCGCAGTCGTTCTCGGACGCCGTCTCGCTCGGCGAAAACCGGATGTACCGCGCCGTCGCGGTCCTGCGTTCGTCGGACGGCTCGGAGGAGGAGCTCGCGGCCGCCGAGGAGACGGTCTACTCCGGGCAGCTGATCGCGACCTGGATCCAGGACGCGGACGTCGCGGCGATGACGCCCGCGATCGTCCGGCTCGCCCGCGCGGACACCGAGGCCGCCACCTGCGCGGACCTGACCGTCGCCGTGTCCCTCTCCGGCGAGGCGGTCTCCAAGGGGCTCGTCGCGCCCGTCGCGTCCGCGACCATTCCGGCCGGGGAAAGCTACGTCGACGTCGAAATCCGCCCGGTCGCCCGGAGCGTCGTCCCCGGCAGCTACACCGCGACGCTGGCGGTCGCGGGGAAGAACGTCGCCAACCCCGACGGCGACGACTCGCGCGCCGAGTTCGGCGTCCGCAACGCCGGCGCCGACCCGTACGTGCGCTTCGTCGCCCCGGACGGCAACGACGAGAACGACGGCGCGCTGGCCACGAGGCCCAAGCGGACCATCGCCGCGGCCCTCGCGTCGTTCTCCGAGAACGCCCGGGCCTCGCTCTGCACGGTCCACGTCGCCCCGGGCCTCTACCCGATCTCCTCGCCGATCGTCCTCGCGAACCCCGTCCGCGTCCTCGGCGACGACCCGGATCCGGTGCGCGTCGTCGTGTCGAACACCGTCACCGCCGACTACTACCGCCAGGACCAGCGCGTCTTCCGCCTCGACCATGCCGACGCCCTTGTCGCGAACCTGACGATGCGGGGCGGGCAGGAATACGGCCACGGAGGCGACTTCAAGATCGAAGCCGCCGGCGGCACGGTCTCGAATTGCGTCGTCGAGACCGGCTACACCCGCGACAACGGAAAGGCCGCGGGCGGATGGCTCGACGGCGGCCTCGTCACGCACACGGTCTTCCGCAACAACGCGTCGGGTTCCGGATCCGCCAGCTGGGACGGCAACCGTCCCGGCGTCCTCCAGCTCAACAA
This sequence comes from Kiritimatiellia bacterium, assembly GCA_017413145.1. Lineage (GTDB taxonomy): Bacteria > Verrucomicrobiota > Kiritimatiellia > RFP12 > UBA3636 > UBA3636. The sequence continues at coordinate 5,290 of JAFPUX010000530.1, forward strand.
CTCGGCCCGCGCGGAGAACTGCCTCTTCGCCGGCAACGACCAGCACGCGTCCGTCACGCTGATCAACGTCTACGGAAATTCGGTCATGCGCAACTGCACGATCGTCGATTCGTCGCTGTCCAGGACCAACGAAAACTGCCGCTCGTGGTCGGCCCTGAACATCGGCTCCGGCGCGACGGTCCTGAATACCGTGGTCGCGGGCGTCACGAACACGGTCGACGGCGCGACGTGCCTCCTGACCGGCTCCGTCGCGCGTTTCCGCAACGGAGCCTTCGACGGCGACGTCGCGGACCGCGGCTTCCCGGCGGATACGGTCGTCGGGACGGCCGCTTCGTTCTTCCGCGCCCGCACCCGCGGCGACTGGCGCCCGAAGAGCGGCGGGCCGCTCGTCGGCGCCGGCGCGAACTACGAGCCGATGGCGGGCACGGACCTCTCCGGCGTCCAGCCGCGCAAGATCGGAACCCGCGTCGACATCGGCTGCTACGAGGCCTTCGCCGAAACGACGATCCTGATCTTCCGCTAGCGGCCTCGCGGGGCCCGCCGACAGCTGGAGACTCCCATGAAACATCCGTTGCTCCCGCTTTTCGCGACAACCCTTCTCGCGACCGCCCTCGCCGCGCCTCCGGCCCGCGGCGAGGCGCTCGACGCGAGTCCGTTCGCCTGGCGCGTCCCGATCGCGGTATCGGGCTACGCGGGCGCGTCGCCGCTCACGAACTTCCCCGTCCTCGTGACGCTCGCCGCCGGTTCGCCCTCCGGCTTCGACTACGCCGACTGCGCGGAGGACGGCTCCGACCTGCGCTTCGCGGACGCGGACGGCGCGATCCTTCCGCACGAGATCGACACGTGGGACCCGTCCGGCGAATCCTTCGTCTGGGTCGGCCTCCCCGTTCTCACGAACGGCGCGGCCTTCTCGCTCTACTACGGCGGCGCCGTCTCGCAGCCCGCCCCCCCGGCGACGAACGTCTGGACCCGCTACGCGGCCGTCTTCCACGGCGGCGCGACGATCGCGGACGCGACGGGCAACGCGGCGGACGTCCGGCCGAACGGCGTCCTCGGCGTCGCCTCAGGCGGCAGGGCGGGCGGCGCGATGGACAAGGGCGCGAACGTCGGGCTCCAGTTCTCGAACCCCGTGGCGTCCGGCGCCCTCGCCTCCGCCGCGCGGGTCTCCGTCTCCGGCTGGTTCCGGCGGTCCAACTCGGGAAGCACCGCCATCGTCGCGGCGAACAAGAACGCCTGGGGGGAAACGGGGTTCCTCGGCATCGTCGAGGGCGGGACCTACTTCTCCGTCGCCGTCGACGGAACCCATCAGGGCGCCACCGGCAAGGGCGCGCTCGCGAAGGGCGAATGGGGCCACCTCGCCTTCGCCTACGACACGACGAACGTCGCGTCCTACTTCGACGGCGAGCCCATCTTCGCGAAGCCGAACGGCAAGCCGCTGGCGGACAAGGGGGACGCCTACTGGGCGTTCGGCTCCTACAACAACCAGAACAAGGACTGCTTCCAGGGCGCCATGGACGAGCTGCGCGTCTTCGACGGCATCGCGTCCGCCGACTGGATCCGCGCCGAGCACGATTCGGTCGCCGACCCCGCGGCGTTCGCCGTCCGCGGCGCGGTCGCGCCGGTCGACGGGGAGGCGCCGCGCTTCGGGGCGCTCGCCGCCTCGGACGAGGGCGGAACCGCGACGTTCTCCGTTTCGCTCGCCGCGCCCGGCTTCGGCGGCGCGGTCCCGACCGCCGTCTCGGTGTTCTACGGGACGAACGGCGTGGACTGGACCGAGCTTTCCCTCGGTTCGACGAACGCCGCCGCGACGCGGACCGGCTCCGCGTCGGGCCTGACGGGCAACGTCCGCTACCTCTGGTACGCCGTCGCGTCGGCGACGCAGGACGGCGCGACCAAGACGGCGACGAGTCCGTGGCGGTCGTTCGTCTCGAAGGCCGTCGACCCGGCCGGGAACCACATGAGCTTCACGGCGACCGTCGACTGGGACGGCGCCCCCGCGGAGAACGTCCCGGTCCTGCTGCGCCTCTCCGAAGCCGCGGTCCGGGGCTTCTACTACGGCGACGTCACGTCGTCCGGCTTCGAGATCGTCGACGCGGCCGGCCGGCTGCTCCCCTTCGAGATCGACACGTGGGACGAAACCGGCGAATCGCTCGTCTGGGTCCTCCTCCCCGACTACCGCGACGGCGCGACGTTCACGGTGCGCTACGGCGCGCCATTCGCCAACGCCCCGGCCCCGCCCGAGGAGGTCTGGGCGGACTACAAGGGCGTTTGGCACATGGAATCCGCCTCGCCCGCCGACGCCTCCGGATCGGGCAACGACGGCACCGCGGCCGGCGCGGCGGCAAGCGCCCCCGGCCTCATCGGCTCCGCCCTGTCCCTGCAGGCCAAGACCGACTACGTGAAGTGCGGCACGAATCTGGTCAATTCCGAGCTGGCGGCCGGCTTCACGGTCGCGGGCTGGGCGAATTTCGCCGACCTGTCCGGCTACCACGCCCTGTTCGGGAAGAACCTTTTCATTTCGGTCCGGTCGAGCGGCGACAGCGAGATCCAGGTCACCACGCCGGGCAAGCTGGACCACAACCTGTCCGGACTGTCCCTTCCGGCCGCCGGAACGTGGGGGCATTTCGCCCTGACGTTCAGCAAGAACGCGAGCAACGGCTGCCGGCTGTACGTGAACGGCGCGCTCGCGGCGCAGAAGGACGCCGGAGACATCGCGAACCTGACGGACCCCACCGAGATGTGGCTCGGCCGCAACCAGTGGGGGTACGACCAGAACTTCAAGGGCCTCCTCGACGAGATGCGCCTGCGCGCCGGCATCCGTTCCGCGAACGAGATCGCCGCGGAATACCACGCGATGGCGGACGCCGCGGCGCTCGTCTGCGGCGCCGCCGAGCCGAGCGACGCCGACCTCCCCGTCATCGGGGACGCCTCCGCCGCGGGCGGCGCCGGCTCGGCCGCGTTTTCCGTCGTGCTCGACCGCCCCGGCTTCGGCGGCGCCGCGCCGACGTCCGTGTCGGTGTTCTACGGGACGAACGGCGTGGACTGGACGGAACTCGTCCTCGGCTCGACGAACGAAGCCGCGACGCTGACCGGAACGGCGACCGGGCTCCGCGGCAACACCGTGTACCTCTGGTACGCCGCGGCGACGGCGACGCAGGACGGCGTCGGCAAGTCGGCGGACACCTCGCGGACGCCCCGTACGGTCCTGACGGGCGCGCTGCCGGCGCCGGAGGCCTACAGGACCTTCACGGCGACCGTGGAGTACGACGGCGCGGCCGCGACGAACGTCCCGGTCCTGCTGCGCCTTTCCGAGAACGCGATCGAGGGCTTCGACTACGACGACGTCACGGCGTCCGGCTTCGAGATCGTCGACGCCGACGGGCGTCTGCTGCCCTTCGAGATCGACACGTGGGACACGAACGGCGAATCGCTCCTCTGGGTCCGCCTGCCCGTCTGGGAGGACGGCGCGACGATCGTCGTGCGCTACGGCGCCGAGTTCGCCAATTCGCCGACGCCCGCGTCGGGGACGTGGGCGGACTACGTCGGCGTCTGGCACCTCAACGACACGAACGCCGCGAGCGCGTACGGCTCCTACCCGAACTCCACCGCGACCGCCGGCATCGACGGCGAGAAGGCGCAGGCGTCGATCGCGGACGAGGCGGGCGTCTTCGGCAAGTCCGTCAAGATCTGCGACGCGGCCAGGCAGGGGGAGGGCTTCCGGCTCGGCGGCGTGTTCGTCCCCGATTCCGGCGCGAACTCGCCGCTCGACCTCGGCGACACGTTCGTCCTCTCCGGATGGTTCCGGCACAAGAACCAGGACTACTACTGGGACAAGCTGTTCGCCAAGCGCGGGAAGGCCAACAACGACGCCAACGTTCCGCCGACCGGCGCCTTCACGGTCGAAACCGGCAGCGAAGGATCGAGCGACAAGCTCAGCGTCTTCGGCGGCGGAGGAACCTACAAGTCCGTCGGCCTGAACTCGACCCTGCGCAACACGTGGAGCCACCTGACGTTCGTCTACGACGGATCGACCGTGTCCGTCTACCAGGACGGCGCCCCGTGCGGCTCCGGCACGGTCAACCCCGTCACGGACAACGACGGGCGCCTCTGCTTCGGCAACATGACGGGCGGCTACGGCGACGGCACGGGCGACTGCGCCTGGTGCGGATGGATCGACGAGGTCCGACTCGCGGACGGCACCCCGTCCGCCGCGCGGATCGCCGCGGAATACGCCGCGATGGCCGATCCCGCCGCGCTGTCGTACAGCCGTGCGACGACAATCGACGCCGCGACGCCGGAGCTCTCCGTCCCGACCGTCGCGCGCAACGCCGACGGCTCGTTCGCCGTCTCGGTCGCCGTCTCCGGGAACGTCCCGGCGTCCGTCGCCTGTTTGGTCGGCGGCTCCTCCGTCCCGATGTCGACCGTCGACGCCGAGCTCCCGATGACCTACTCGGCCGACCTAACCGGCCTCGCCGACGGCACGTACGTCGCGACGGTGCGCGCAATCTCCACGACCGGGAACGAGGCCTTCTCCGACTGCCCGGCCGCGTTCCACGCCGGCGCGCTCGCCGTGGAGGTCCTCTCCGACGCCGACGAAGGCTCCCTCATGCCCGGCGTCTTCCGCGTCTCGCGCGCGGACGCCGACCCGACGGGCCTTCCGGCGCTGACGTTCGACGTCGCGTTCTCCGGCGACGGCCTCGCCGCCGTCGTCGCGCCCGGGATCGCGACCGCCGCGATCCCCGCCGGCGCGGCGTACGTCGACATCGCCGTCGCGCCCGTCCACGCGCCGGCCGTCGACACGGACACGACCGTCGCGCTCGCCGTCTCGGGCGCGTACGTCGGCCGGCCGTCGGGCGCGACGATGACCGTCGTCAACGCGGCCTACGACCCCGCCGTCCGCTACGTCTCCACGATCGGCAGCGACGAGAACCACGGCGGGACGCCCGAGTGGCCGAAGAAGACCATCGGCGCCGCCGTCTCCTCGCTCGAGAACGTCGCGCGGACGGAGACCTGCACCGTCCACGTCGCGCCGGGGCTGTATCCGAACGCTTCGCCGGTCGTCGTCACGAACGCGATCCGAGTCCTCGGCGACGACCCCGACCCGTCGCGCACCGTCGTTTCCAACATCGGCGAGGTCGGCTTCTACGGCAGCCACAACCAACGCCTCTTCACGATCAACCACGCCGACGCATTCGTTGCCAATCTGACCATGCAGGCAGGCATCGCGTATTACGACGTCAGCGGAGGAAACTTCTACGTCGGGGAGAAAGGAGGGACCGTCTCCAACTGCGTGGTGGAGGCAGGGGTGTCCCACAGCAACGGAATCGGGGGAGGCGGGCAGATGAAAGGCGGTCTCGTCACGCACACGGTCTTCCGGAAAAACCGGGGCAATTCGAGTTCGGCCAACGGTTTCGCGACACGGACGGGGGTCTTGGAGATGAACCGAACCTCCCGCGCGGAAAACTGCCTCTTCGAAGACAACCCGCAAACGGCGGCCGTCTTCTTGATCAAACTCAACGACCAGTCCGTCATGCGCAACTGCACGATCGCCGATTCGAGCCTTTCGGCGACCAACGAATACTGTCGGGCCTGGTCCGCCCTCAGCATCGCCTCCGGCGCGACGGCGCAGAACGTCGTGATCGCCGGCGTGACGAACACCGTCGACGGTCTGCCGTGCCCGCCGACGGGGACGGTCGCGAACTTCCTGGACGGCGCGTTCGACGGCGACGCATCCGCCCTGCCCGCGGGGACGGTCCCGGGCACCGTCGACGACTTCTTCCCGCGCCACGCGGACGCCGCCGCCCCCCTCGAGGCGCGGTACCGCCCGGCGCCCGGCAGCCCGCTCCGCGACGCGGGCGCGGACTACGCGCCGATGGCGGCCTTCGACCTCTCCGGGCGGCAGCCGCGCCTCGTCGGCGCCGCCGTCGACATCGGCTGCTACGAGGACACGTACCTCGCCATCGAGGCGACGGGCGAGCCGACGGTCGGCCTCGATTCGTTCGCGACGGATTTCACCGTCGGGTCGGACGTCCCCGCGGCCGTCTCGATCGTCTGGAGCGCGGACGCGTCGTTCGCGGCCGCCGCGACGAACACGGTCGCGGAGGGCGTCACGAACGGCGTGCACGAGGCGTCGATCGGCGGCCTCGAGCCGGACACCCTTTACTGGTGGAAGCTCGTGGCGGACAACGGCATCATCCGGGTCGAAACCGCGCCGGCGTCGTTCCGGACGCTCGGCGCGCCGACGTTCGACGAGGTGTCCGAGACCGTCTCCGGACCGACTGCCGTGTTTTCGGTCGGGCTCGCGTCCCTTGCGCGGGACGAGCTCGGCAACGGGCTCCGGACCTACGTCACCGCGTACTACACGACGAACGGGACGGACTACGTCGAGCTGTCGCTCGGCTCCGCGACCCGGGCGCGGATGCTTGCCGGTTCCGCGACGCTTCCCAACGGCGACTGCACCTGGTACGCCCGCGCCTACGCCGACTACGGCGGACATACGATCGAGGCGCGGACCGGGTTCCGGACGTTCCGCGTCTTCCACAACGCGACGCCCCCGGCCGGCTTCCACCGCCTCGACGCGACGATCTCGTACCAGGGCGAGGCCGCCGAGGACATCCCCCTGCTGCTGCGACTTTCCGAGTCGATCGAGGGCTTCCGCTACGCGGACGTCGCCAACAACGGCAAGGACTTCCTCTTCTCCGACCGGGACGGCAACCTCCTGCCCTTCGAAATCGACACCTGGAACCCCGCCGGCGAATCGCTCGTCTGGGTCCGCGTGCCCGTCTTCACGAACGGCGCCGTGGTCCACCTGGACTACGGCGCCTCGGAGGCCGACGGCACCGCGGACGCCGCGGACGTGTGGCGCCGCTACGTC
>JAFPUX010000531.1 GCA_017413145.1 Kiritimatiellia bacterium
CGGAAGAGGGCGGCCGTCTCGGACGCGGACGCGGCGGCGGCGTCCGCGGCGGCCGCGGGCAGGCAGACGGTCCAGGCCTTCGTCATGGCGCGGAGCGAGGCCGTTTCGACCTTCGACATCGGCATTCGGAGGACCTTGCGGCTCTTGAAGGTCAGGACGGGGAACTTGTCGGCCTTCACCCCGGAACCGAACCGCTGGTAGCGAACGCGGGATTCGACGAACGGCGCGACGCTTTCGGGGCCCGACGCGAGCGCGAACGCCTGGCGGACCGACGCGACGGGGCCGTTCTCCCCGCGGAACTGCATCAGGACGACGGTCTGTTCCTTGCGGTCGCGGGGCGGCCGGAACGCGGCGCGGATTTCGGTCGCGGTCGCGATGTCGAACGTGTAGACGTGCGCGCCCAGCGCGGCCGGAATCTCCGAAAAACCGTCGACGACGACGAACTGCGAGGCGTCGAATTCGCGGCCCGGCAGCTCGAACCGGTAGCCGGCCCGTTCCTTGACGAGGCGGACCTGTTCCGACCGCTCGGCCAGCCGGCGCAGCCGGGGCGACAGCTCCGCGACCCAGGCACGGTAGGCCTTCAGGTCGACCTGGACCGTCGCGTCGATGGAAATGTTCCCGCGCGCGTCGGATTTGAACGCCGGCAGGCCGCGGGCGTTGGCGGGATACAGCGCGCACACGGCGCGCTCGTGGAGTTGCGACGCGAGGGTTTTCACCTCCGCGAGCGTTTCGGCCCGTCGCGCCTCCAGTTGCGCGGCGGCGGCCGGCGTGAGCGGTGCGCGGGCCGGCCCCTGCGCCGGGCAGAGCGCGGGAAGGAGCATCAGGGCGAGAAGCGGGGCGGCGCGTTTCATCGTCCGGGATTATATCCGCTTCCGCCGCCGGAATCCAGCGAAATCCGCGTCGCTTGAAACGCGGACGCGGGTCGGGTATACTCCGCGTCCATGCAAACGAAAGCGAAAACGACGAAGCCCGTTCCCCGCACGCGCGAAGGCCTCAAGCTCCTGGGCGCCGGGGCGCGGCCCGCCGCGCCGGCGGACTACGACCCGACGCTGCTCGAGTGTTTCGGCAACCGCCACCCCGACCTGGACACGATGGTGACGCTGCGCTGCCCCGAGTTCACGACGCTGTGCCCCGTCACCGGGCAGCCCGATTTCGGCGAGCTCGTGGTCCGCTACGTCCCGGCGGAAAAACTCGTCGAGAGCAAGTCGCTCAAGCTCTACCTCTTCTCGTTCCGCAACCACGGCGACTTCCACGAGGACGTCTGCAACATCGTCCTCAAGGACCTGCGCGAGCTCCTCGTCCCGAAATACATCGAGGTCCGCGGCCGCTTCCGCCCGCGCGGCGGCATCGCCATCCATCCGTTCGTCGCGTGGGGCGCGGCGAAGGGCGGCTGGGCGGCCCTTGCGAAGAAACGCCTGCTGGAGGAAGATTCCGAGGCCGGTCGATCCTAGCCTCTTGCGGCCGCGGGGGTTGTCGCAACATCCAACCTTAAAAAACTACGACATGAAGAAAACGCCCGAAAACCTGCTCGCGCTCGGCATGCTGTTCGCCGTCGCTCTGGTTCTCTCCAACGTCGTCGCGGCGAAGGTCGTGGCGACGTCCGTCCCGTTTCCCGGCGGCACGCTCGTCTTCCCCGGCGCCGTTTTCTGCTACGCGATCACGTTTCTCGCGACCGACGTCGTGGGCGAGGTCTGGGGCCGGCGCGAGGCGCGCGCCGTCGTGCGCTGGGGCTTCGCCGCGCAGGTCCTCGCCGCGGCTCTGCTGCTCTTCACGCAGGCGCTGCCCGCCGCGGATCCGGAGGTCCAGCGCGCCTACGGGCGACTCCTCGGCCTCAACTGGGTCTTCGCCGGCGCGAGCCTCGCGGCCTACGCGCTGAGCCAGAGCTGGGACGTGTTCGTCTTCCACCGGATCCGCGACCGGGTCCTCGCCCGGCATCCGGACGGCCGCCGCCGCCGCTGGATCTGGAACAACGTTTCGACGATGTCCTCGCAGCTGCTCGACACGGTCGTCTTCGTCGGCCTCGCGTTCGGCTGCGGCCTGGGCTGGCTTTTCGACCCCGCCGCGCGGCCCGCGCTCTTTTCGCTGATGCTCGGGCAGTACCTCGTGAAGCTCGCGCTCGCCGCGCTCGACACGCCCGTCTTCTACCTGCTCACGCGGAAGGCGTAGGCGCGGCGGCCGCCGCCAGCCCGAAGAACGCGGGCAGGTCGGCCACGGAGGGGATCACCGGCGCGCCGCGGCGTTCGAGGCGCGCGCGGGATTCGTAGCCGGACGCGACGAGGACGCACGCGCAGCCGAGCGCGTCCGCGACCTCCTTGTCGTGGCCCGTGTCTCCGACCATGCAGACCCGCTCCGGGGCGAGGCCGAGCGACGCGAAGAGCGCCCGCGCGCGGCCGACCTTCGAACCGGCCGCGGCGTCCGCGTGGCCGCTCACCGCGCCGAAGAGGTCCCGCACGCCGTGGCGCGCGAGCGCGCGTTCCAGCTCTTTTTCCTCGGAAGACGAAACGATCGAAAGCGACGCGCCGGCGCGCCGCAGCGAACGCAGCGCGCAGGCGGCGCCGGGGACGAGCCGCACGGTCGGATCGGACGCGAACACGGCGAAAAAGCGGTCGCACAGGGCGCCCCAGTCGTGGTGCTCCACGTCGATGCCGAGCGCTTCGTAGCAACCGCGCGCCGGAAAGGAGAAAACCTCGCGGTAGCGTTCGGCCGTGATCGGCGCCTTGCCCTGGTCGGCGAGCAGCGCGTTCGTCCCGGCGACGGCCGCGTGCAGGTCGTCCTGCAGCGTGCCGTTCCAGTCGAAGAGGAAATGCCCGGGAAGCGTCCGCATGGCCCGCGAGCATAGCCGAAACGCCCCGCCCGCGCAACGCTTTTGTTCCGGCGCGATTGCCGCGCGCGGGGCGGTTGTGCTAGACTCCCGCCGCATGAGCACGCACACCGTTTTCATCGACGGCAGCGCCGGGACGACCGGCCTGCGCATCCGCGAACGCCTCGCCGGCCGGGCCGGCATCGAGCTCGTCTCGCTTCCCGAGGAAACCCGCAAGGACCCCGCGGCCCGCGCGGCCGCGCTCGCCGCCGCGGACGTCGCGGTGCTGTGCCTGCCCGACGCCGCCGCGCGCGAGGCCGTCGCCCTCGCCGGCGACGCGCCCGTCCGCATCGTGGACACCTCGACCGCGCACCGCACGGCCGACGGCTGGGTCTACGGCATGCCCGAGCTGCCGGGCGCGCGGGAGCGCATCCGCGCCGCGAAGCGCGTCGCGAACCCCGGTTGCCACGCGAGCGGCTTCATCGCGCTCGTCGCGCCGCTCGTACGCGCGGGGTTGGTCCGTCCGGACGCGGAGCTCGCGGCGTTCTCGCTCACGGGCTACACGGGCGGCGGCAAGAAGATGATCGCGGACTACGAGGGCGCCGCGCGCGGCGCGGGGCGCGATCCGCTCTTGGACGCGCCTCGCCAGTACGGGCTCGCGCAGGCGCACAAGCACATCCCGGAGATGGTCAAGGTCTGCGGTCTGGAAAAGGCGCCGGCGTTCTGCCCGGTCGTGGCGGACTACGCCTGCGGCATGGAGGTGACGGTCCCGCTGTTCGCCTCGCAACTGCGCGGCACGCGCGCGGACGTCGCGGCGGTCTACCGCGAGGCGTATCCCGACGGGAGCGGACTGATCCGCTTCGCGGAGGCGCCGGACGCCGCCGAGGGCGGTTTCCTCTCCGCCGGCGCGTTCGCGGGGCGCGACGACATGCAGGTCGCCGTGCTCGGTTCGGACGAACGCCCGCTGCTCGTCTCGCGCTTCGACAACCTCGGCAAGGGCGCGTCCGGCGCCGCCATCCAGAACCTCAACCTGCTCCTCGGCGCGCCCGAGACGGACGGCCTCGTCGCCGGCTAGAATCCGACGCCTTCGGCTTCGAGCCGCTTGAGGATGTCGCTCTCGACGGTTTCGGGCCGGATCAGCAGCAGGCGAGGGCCCGCGGCGGCGGGAAGGCGGAAGACGCGGTCTTTCGGGATCCCGTGTTTGCCGGGATCCGCGCCGGGCGAAAGGTCGCACCATTCGCGCTTGCGCAGGAACGGCCCCGCCGCGACGAGTCCGAACGGGACGTCCGCGCCGGTTTCCGCGTCGCGGACGCGCGCGAAAAGGCTCGCCGGCGCGCCGGGACCGTCCGGCGCGAAGGCGCATTCGACGCGGATACGGTCCGTGGCTTCGCCGGCCGGAAGCCAGACGGCGACCGAAAGGCGCCGACCGTCCGCCGGACTGAACCGGGGTCCGTCCGGCCGGTCGTCCGGACCGGCGTCCAGGAACTGCCAGCCGACGCCGGTCGGCGCGACCGTTTCCCCGGCCGCCATGCCGGACCAGAACGTCCACGCGCCGGCCATCGCCGCGCTCTGGCCGTCCGTGGCGGCCACGACGTCCGGCGCGAACCGTTCAGCGTTGGCGCCGGCGCGGAACGCCCGGGCCCACGGCGCGAAGGGGACGGGATCGCCGCCGCAGGGGAACACGAGCGCCGAGCAGCCCGCGTCCAGCGCGGCCTCCAGCGCGGCGGGCCCGCCGTCCGCCGGGAAGAACGCGACCGTCGGGAACCCGTACTCGGCCGCGTCGGCGAAGCGGATGTCGGACGCCGCCGCGAGCAGGCTCTTCGTGCCTTCGCCCCACTTGACGTAGACGGGAACGTCCGCCATGCGGCCGCCGGCGTCGCGGAAGTAGCGGACCAGGCGCCGGACGTGGGCGAGGTAGAGTTCCTGCAGGAACAGTTTCTCGTCGCGGATGCGAGCGGCGGGCGTGGCGGGGTCCGGCGGCGGGCCGAAGGGAGACCCGACCCAGGCGACGGCGTTGGACGCGACGGATTCGCCGGGCAGGAGGACGCCGCCCGCAGCGGCCGTTTCGTCGCTTCCGTCGTAGCGGTCGTAGAGCCAGCCGTTCCATTCTTCGAGGAAGCCGTCGCGGAAGAAGGCCGGCGGAACGGGCGCGTTCGTCGCGGCGACCGTGAAGAGGAACGCGTTGCGCCAGCCGGACGAAAAACCGACGAGCGTCCAGGCGGAATCCTCGCAGCGGCGCACGCCCATGCCGGGGTTGAACGCGCGCGCCCAGTCGCGGAGGCGGTGCTGGAGGAGCTGTTCGAGCCGCGGGTCCCACGGCGCGGCGAGGAACGGGTCGAAGCGGTTCGCGGCCGCTTCCGCGAGCGCGTTCGTCCAGGCGGCCGCCGTGGCGGGGTCGTCGATGAGCGAGACGTCCGCGGGCGACGGCGGGACGGCGAGCGCGGGCACCAGCGCGTCCGCCCAGAGCCGCAGTCCGCGGTGCGCGCAGGCCG
>JAFPUX010000532.1 GCA_017413145.1 Kiritimatiellia bacterium
TGCGACGTGCTCTGGCTGGCGTATTCCGCAAGCATCCAGCTGGCGTCCTTGGCGTCCACGCGATCGTCGAAGTTCACGTCGCCGAGGATATCTGTCACGGCGGACGCAGCGAGCGCCCACGCGGCCATCGTCGCGGTAAACAGCAGCTTTTTCATTGTCTTCATCGTCGTTCTCCTTCAAATGTTTTCTAGGCTCCTGGAATTCTAGGTTTCTAGCCTTCTAGGCCTTTCCCTCCAGCTTTGCCTTCAGCGCCGCGTTTTCGGCCTCGAGACGGGCGATGCGGATCTTGAGAGCCGCGATCTCCTCGTTCTGCGTCTGGCGGCGGCCGAGGCGGGCGGCGGTCATCCGCTCGCGGATGCCGCCGTTCTCCACGAAGTCCTTCTGCTTCTTCTCCAGCGTGGTGGTCAGCATCTTGTCCTTCCTTTCTAGTCGGCGAGCCCCTCGACGATGTTCTGCTTGCCGCTCCGCGCGGCCTGGACCATCTGGTCCACCGTCCGGTCGCCGAACTTCGGGAGGAACCGCCGGCAGAAGACGACCGTCATCTGGTAGAGCACGACGGTCTTCCGGTAGTAGTAGAGGTCTTCCCACTTGGTCTGGTTCTTCAGGACGGGCATGGCGGTTTCTAGGTTTCTAGATTTCTAGGCTTCTAGGTTTCTAGGTTTCTAGGTTTCTAGGCTTCTAGGCTTCTAGACTTCTAGGTTTCTAGGTTTCTAGGCTTCTAGGCTTCTAGACTTCTAGGTTTCTAGTCTACTCGAAGACATCCTCGGCTTCAAGGCGGATTTTGAAGAACGCGTTTTTGCCGGGGTCCTTCACGCGGAAGGCGTAGGGCGGCTTGCGGGAGAGCAGCTCCACGCCGCACGCGGCGGGGTCGAGCGGCTCGAAGGCGCCGCCGAGCGAGGCCGCGCCGAGGACCGCGAGCTTCACGCCCGGCGTCAGTTCGCCGGACTCCGCCACGACGCGCCCCGCGTCCTCCGCCGCGATCTCGAACGTCCCCTCCGCGCTCCCGTCCGCGCCGAAGCCCATCGACGCAATCCGGCACGTCACCTCCGCCGTCGCGACGGCCGCGAGCGGCAGTCCGAAGGACTCCGAGAGGTTCAACGATTCCGCGGCCACGGGCTGCGGCAGGGGCGCGGCAAAACTCGCCCCGGGCTGCGGGTCGGACTGCCCGGCCTCCGTCTCCGCCGAGGCCCAGGAGCCCACGAGCGGGAGGTAGTTCGTCCGGCCGCCCTCCTCCCAGGCGAGCCAGGCGATCTTGTTGTGGACGAAATCCACGGTCTGGAGCTGCCGGTTCGGAACGCGCAGGCAGATCTTGCGCTCGGCCTTCGGGACGCTTGCGAGCGGCGAGGCCATCGTCTCGTCGCTCACGCCGTAGACCGCCCGGTCGCCCGCGGCCAGGTTCGCGAAGCCGGACAGGTCGATCGGCGAAACGCGGTAGGTCGTCTCCTCGAACTCCTCCGTCGCGCCCAGCGGATCCACGACCGTGGCGGGGTCCACGAGATACGCCGCGAGCCGATCGAAGGCGTCGCAGCGGTCCTCGAAGAGCAACCGCATGTTCGAGATGGCGTCGGCGTAGGCCGGATGCCACTTCAGCGCCACCTGCGCGCAGAACCACCCGTTCGCGTTCTTCGCGTACTTCCACCGCAGCGTCGCCGACGGCTCGGGGTAGAGCCCCTTCACGATGAACGTCGCGGTCTCGGGCACGTTGTCGACCCCGACCGTGACGTGCGTGAGCACGTTGGTGCCGTTGACGAGGGCGCGCCAGACGCAGTTGCTCTCGCCGGAGAGCCCCTCCGCGAACGGCTCGCCGTTCGCAAGGAGCGTGACGGACGAGTCCGCCGTCCCGTGCCAGAGCGAGGAGAAGGCCAGCGTCTCGGTGCCGTCGCTCTCGAACGGCCCCTCGCGCGTGTCGAGCGTGAACGCGCGCGACACGGCGGAGGTGACGACGACCAGACTCTTGCGCCGGAAGTTGGCCACGAGGTTGCGGTTCGCCTCCACCGTGAAGACGTAGGAAGCCGAGGTGGAGACCTCCTCGCCGTCTTCCGTCCAGTTGACGAAGGCCCAGTGCTCGTTGGCCGTGGCCGTCACGGTGCACGTTTCGTCCTTGACGACGGTGCCGCCGCCGGTCGCCGTCCCCCCGGTCGCGGGGTTGGCCGCAACGGCGATGACATGGGAAGGCTTGCTTGTGAAGGCGATGGTGAAGGCAGAGTCAAAACCGATGGTGGCATTGGTTTCGAACTCCACGGTCGTGCCGCAATTCGCCTCGATCACCTTGTTGGCAGCGTGGTCGTACAACTTGAACGTGATCGTCTCTCCGGGTTTTCCGGCGATGTCCTGAAGAACCATCCAGCCCACGCCCATGTTCTCGAGAAAGGCCGCTCCGCGGCACTCGTCGCCGACGAAGGCGCCGATCTCGTAGGCGCTGGATTCCAGCGTGGTGCCGTCCAGCGTGATCGGGCCCAGCACGTTCATGGTATTGCCATAACCCGCAGCAGGCGTCCAATGCTTCTGGTATTGCGCCGCCGCGGGCGTCGCTGCGAAGAGCGCGGCGGCGAGGAGGAGGGGGAGGAAGGTGGATGGGAACTTCATTTTGCCGGTCCTTTCCATGTTCTGAGATTCCTTCGCCATCGCCCCTACTCCTCCCTCACCAGCCGCATGGTGGCGACGACGGTGGCGACGAGGTCGGTCGCGCCTTCGGCCTTCGAGTCCCACGTGGCGCGGTTGAGGCCCGGATTCAGCGTGGGCTCCACGTCCGCGAAGAACTTCGTCGCGGTCCAGCGATTGGTTCCGCCCTGCTCCTCAAAGACGATCTCCGCCTTCAGGCCGGCCGTGTAGCCGGAAATCTCGTAGTCCACGTCCACGAGCCCGTTCCACGGCCAGCGTTGCCGCGCGACGACGTTCGAGACGACCGGCGGCGGGGGCTCCTCGATCGTCAGCTTGCCGTTCGTGTAGCCGATGTCGTAGTTGGACGTCGCGTTGCCCATGGCGTTCGTGACGTTCGCGCTGCTCGGGACGATCCAATCGACATAGACGCCGGGGTCCGTCTGATGCCCGCTCAGGACGACGCTCGCGAGCGCATCGCCGGCCGCGAGGCCCTCGACCTCGACCTTGGCGGCGATGTCGGCGGGATCGACGTAGACCGGGTCGCCCTCGCCCTGCGGCTGCCCGTTGTAGGCGTAGGTCTGGTCCTTCGCCGTGATCGCGAGCGGCGCGGGCACGACCGTCACCGCCGCCGAGATCGTCGTCGTCCGATAGCCCTCGGCGGAGAGCTCGACCCACACCGTTTCGTCGCACACGTTCGTGAACATCGGCGCCGTCGGGCCGAACGTCTCGGTCGGGCCCGACGAGTCGCCGAGCGCGAACAGCACCGCCGCGCCCTCGGCCGGGTCCGTCACCTCCACCTCCACGCCGTGGCCCTGCCCGTCATAGGGGACGGCGCCGTTGCCGTTGTTGAACGTCACGGTCGCCGCGACCGCCGGCGGCGCCGCCGCGATCCGGACGCACTTCTGGTTCTTCCACCCGTCGCCCTCGACGGCCGCCGCGCCGTCCGCGTCCGCGCCCGCGAACACCGCGAGGCCGTCCGCGACCGAAAGCGACGCATCCGCGATGCCCGCCGTCCCGCCCTGCGCGAGGGTCTCCCCGCCCGTGAACGAGAGGGGCGTGTCGCTGCCGATGCCGTAGCTCGCCCGACCGGCCTCGCCGCCGGTGGCGATGAGCGACCCGCCCTTCACGAACAGGGATTCGCGAGAGGACGAGAAGAACACGCCCACGCTGTCGTAGTTGGTCGCCTTTCCGCCCTTCGCGGCGAGGGATCCGCTTTTGATCGTGAGGCGGCACCAATCGAGATACGCGCCGAAGCTGTAGTAGAGCCCGGGGCCTCCTCCGACGGCGGACACCGCCGCGCCGTCGATCACGAGATCGGCTCCGGCGGCATAGATGCCGTAGGAATAGTTGGCGGCGTCCGCCGCGACGGAGAGGCGTCCGCCGTCCGCGCTTCGGATCGTCACGGTGGTTTGGTCCTGGCCGTTGCCACTCCTGAAATCCAGGCCGAAGCTGTAGCCTCCCGCGCCGACCAGCGCAAGCCGGTTCGTGCCGCTGACATCGATGACGAAGTCCGGCGAATGCGCCTCGTAGTAGAGCGCGCGGGGTTTAAAGTTCGTCAGCAGCCCCGGACCGCTGTAGACGAAGTTCGTCAGCCACAGAGTGTTGCTCGCCGGATCGTAGGTAGCCGTGCCGGAGGCGATGCCCGGGTCGTCGTCGGCGTCGATGACGAGATTGCCCGCCGTGAACCGCACCCCGCCGATCCAGAGCGGATAGACGAACGCCTTGAGCTCCGGGTAGCCCGCCGTCGCCGTCCAGGCGTCGGCGTCGAGGCCGGCGTTGAGGGCGAGGCGCGAGAGCGCGTCCAAGCCCTGCATCTCCGCCGTCGTCTTGCCCGTGGCGCCCGCCGAGTCCCCGCCGCCCACCGCGACGATGGCCCCGGCGACGGTCGTGTCGTAGTAGCAGTTCTCCACCGTGCCGTTGTTGCTGCCCGCCACGCCGCCGACGGACTTGTCGCCGTCGCCGGATGCCGTGACCGCGCCGACGGCGTAGCAGTTCCGCACCGCGCCAAGGCGATAATTACAGCCCACGACACCGCCGGCGTAGGCAGTGTCGGGTGCTTTCGAGGAGAGCGGACCGGCGTGACGGCAGTTCCGAACCGTGCCGTGGTTGTCGCCCACGATGCCGCCGGCGTTGCTTTCACTGCGGCTGTCCGCCGTGACCGAGCCGACGTGGAAGCAGCCCTCCACCGTGCCGTGCTCGTAGATCCTGCCCGCGATGCCGCCGGCGTAGCAGGGAGTGTAGTCTTCGCTGCCGCGCGCGGCGACGTCGCCGCAGACGCCCAGGTCCTTCACCGTGCCGTTCGCGCCGATGGTGGCGAACAGCCCGGCGTAGACGCTGGAGTCGCTGCCTTCCCAATCGACGGAGAACCCGCCGATCGTATGCCCCTGCCCGTCGAAGGTGCCGGCGAACGGGCAAGAGCCGTCGCCGATGGGCGTCCAGGCCGCGCCGCCCAGGTCGATGTCGGCGGCGAGCCTGGCGCAGGCGCTGGAGTTTTGGGTTTCATCGTTCGCGCCGTTGACGATGTCGCGGAACTTCGCGAGCTGGGCGGCGTTGCGGATCACGTAGGGGCTGGCGGCCGAGCCGTCGCCGGCGGCGAACTCCGTGGCGCGCAGGGGCGCGGCGAAGGCGAGGACGGACAGGGCGAGCGCAAGGCGGATGTGGTGGTGCATGGCATGTGTCTCCCGTTATGCGGACTATTCCTCGCGCACGAGCTCGACCTTCGCGGTCACTTCGGCGGCCACGACGTTCGTGACGCCGGCGGCATTCGTGTCCCACGTGGCGCGGTTGCGGCCCTGGTTCAGCGTAGGCTCCGCGCCCGCGAGGAAGTTCGACGCGACCCTGACGCGGCCCGCGCCGCCCTGCTCCGCGAAGGAGATCCGCACCGCGAGGCCCGTCGTCCAGCCGCCGACCTCGTAGTCGACGTCCACGAGCCCGTTCCACGGCCAGCGCTGCCGCGCGACGACGTTCGAGACGACCGGCGGCGGAATGAAGAAGGGGTCGGCCTGCGCGGAGCCGGACGCGGACGCCGCGGAGGCGGGTTTCGCGCCGTCCGGCGCGCGCGGGGCGGCGACCGCCGCCGTCGAGTTCTCGTTGTCCATCCGGTGATCTCCCGTTTCGGGGCGCATTCTACCAAAAACCGCCGCGCGCGCGCAACGCGGAAATGCGCTCCTCAAGAGCCGGATTTGCGGGATCGGAGCTCCGAGGCGAGGACGAGGAAGACGGCGGCGGTCCAAGTGTAGGCGCGGTCGCGGAGGCCCTCGCCCGTGCGGGCGTCGAAGTTCTCGGCGAAGCCGCTCTTGGCGCACATCCGGCAGAAGCGCTCCGCCGCGCGGAGCGCGAGGTCGGGGCGGCCGCAGGCGCGGAGTCCGTCGCACAGCAGCAGCGTGCTCGGCGCCCAGATCGGGCCGCGCCAGTAGCCGTCCCATTGGTAGTGCGGGGATGCGGGCGATTCGGTCGCGTAGCCCCAGTCGGTCATGAACTTGTCCGATTCGAGGTCGGCGAGGAGCGGCGCGCGGAGGCGCGCGGGGAGGCGGTCGCCGAGCAGGAGCGGCATGCGCAGCAGGAGCGTGTCCGGCGAGAACGTCTCGTGCGTGTAGGCGGCGCGGACGAGCGGGCGGCCGTCCGCGTCGAAGAGCTCGCGGTCCATCGCGGCGATCTGGGCGTCGGCGAGGCGCGTCCAGTCCGCGGCTTCCGCGGCGGGGCGCCCGAGGCGGCGCGCGAGGTCCGCGAGGACGTCGCACTGGATGGCGAGGAACGCCGCGAGGTCGGGCGTCTCGACGGGCGGCTCGTGCAGGAACGCGGTGCTGTTGTCCCAGCCGGAATCGTTGCCGTGGTCGTATTCGCAGAGGTCGTCGCCGTCGCGGTCGCGGCGCTCGAACCACCAGCGCGTCCAACGCGCGAGCGGGCCGTAGATTTCCGCGAGACGGGCGTCGCCGAAGTCGTGTGCGGCCAGCATGCGGCGCAACGCCCAGCCGTGGACGGGCGGCTTCACGAAGCCGCGCAGGACCGCGCCCTCGCTCACGAAGTCCGGGAGCGAGCCGTCGTCGGCCTGAAGGTCGAAGACCGACAGGAGCGCATCCCACGCGAGGTCCGGATGCCCGGACGCGAGCGCGATCGCGTTGAAGCAGTGGTCCCAGCTCCAGACGCGGTCCATCCAGTTCTTCGACATCAAGAGCGCGTCGCGCCCGAGGAAACCGGCCTTCGCGACGGAGAAGCTCCAGAGAAGGTGCGCCGCGGCGGCGCGCGTGTCGGCGAATTCGGGCGGCGCGGCGGGAAGGCGCGCGAGGAAGGACTCGAAGCCGGCGGCCTGCGCGGCGCGGGCGGCGTCGAAGGGCGCGTCGGGAACGGCGCCGTCCCAATCGCCGGTGCATTCGCGGAGGGAGAACTCCAACGGACGGGGGGCGGCACCCCCCGAACCCCCTGCGACGAGGTTCGCGGCCATCGCGAGGGCATCGCGGCCGTCCCATCGGGCGTCGTCGGGGACGAAGCGGCCGGCGCGGGCGGCGAGGAGGAACTTGGCGCGGTTCTTGTTCACGTTGGCCAGGAGAAGCGTGCCGTCGGGCGCGGCGGCGCCGGGCGCGGGCACGGGGAAGAGCATGTGGAAGCGGCGGCCCTCCGCGAGGAAATCGATGCGCAGGCCGAGGCCGGGACGGTCGGCGCGCGCGAGGACCGTGGCGGGGTCCGCGAAGACGAACTCCCACGCGCCCGCGGCGCATTCGGCGCGGAGCGACTCGGGGCGCTCCTCGTAGCGCCCGAACGCGAGCGGGGCGCCGTCGGGCCCGAGCGGGACGAGCTGCGCGACGAGCGCCGCGTCGCGGCTCGTGCGGAGCGTGCGGAGGAAAAGGCCGGCGGGATGCTCGCACCACCAGTCGTCCTTTTCGTGGACGCCGAAGGCGAGGTACGAGCGCGGGGCGCTGAACGGAACGAGGGTCGGATCGATTGTCATGGCGGTGCGGAATGTTTCGGCGCGTTTCATGGGCGGACCGCCGAAAGGCGGCAAATGGCGCCGGGAAGACCGGGCGAAGATACGGTCAGGACGACCTCCCCGGGCGCGGCGGCGCGGAGAATCGCGAGGGCGCGGCCCTCCCAGGCGTGGCAAACGGGCGTCGTGTAGGCGTCCTCGTTCTTCGGGTCGGCCGAGAAGACGCCGAGGAGCTCGCCGCCTTCGACGCGGCAGGACAGCTCCGCGGTGCTTTCGTCGACGCGGCGGCCGGCGGCGTCGCGCACTTCGATGCGCACGAACGCGAGGTCGCGGCGGTCGGCGCGGAACGACGGCGCTTCCGCGAGGAGCGCGAGCGCCGCCGGGTCGCCGGTCGTTTCGAGCGCGGATTCGCCGACGGCCGCGCCGCCCTTGACGGTGCGGGCGACGAGGCGGCCGGGCGCCCACGGGACGTCGAGCGACGCGCAGCCCTTTTCGGGACGCGCGGCGCCGACGCGGCGGCCGGCGAGCTCGAAGACGATTTCGTCCGCGTCGGTGTAGACGAAACAGCGCACGGGCGTGCCGTGCGCGATGTCCGGGAAGGTCCACGTGGCGCGCAGGTCGGGGAAGCTCCACGGCGTCCCGCCCCAGGCGAGGCCGTTGTGGCGCGGGTGGCGCGTCCAGATGCGCGGCTCGGCGCTGCCGAGCCAGACCGCTTCGCGCAGATACGACTGCGGGCGGCGGACGCCGGTGAGGTCGAGGTCGGCGTCCCACGCGGCGCGCCACGGATACGATTGCGGGATTTCGAGATGCTCGTTTTCAGGATGCCACGCGCCGCGGCCAATGCCGGCTTCGCCGAGGTAGTCGAACGCGGTCCAGACGAAGTCGCCGCAGACGTTCGGGTTCTCGAGCGTCGCCTTCCACGAGTCGAAGAAGTCGCGCGCGAA
>JAFPUX010000065.1 GCA_017413145.1 Kiritimatiellia bacterium
CCTCGCTGCGCCTGCGGCACGTCGCGGAGCCGGACGAGGATCCCGCGCGCGCCGAGGAGACGCTCCGCGCGGTCCTCGCCGAGGCGCGCGTCCGCGCGGAGGTCTCGGTCCGTCCCGCGCCGGACGGCCTCGCCGCCGTCGCGGCGATCCGCGCCGCCTCCGCGGACGCGGACCTGGCGCTCTTCGGCCTGCGCCCGCCGGCGGAGGGGGAGGGCGACGCGGACTACGGCGCCTACCTTCTCGCGTGCCGCCGCGCGGCCGAGGGGATCCCGCTCGCCGTCTACGCCCTCGCCGCCGAGGGCATCGACTTCCGCGACGTCTTCGCATAGCGGTCGGGAGGCCCATTTTCCTCCATCTCCACGGCCATTTCCGCGGGGGCTATCCGAACGGGTACTTGCGCGAAACGGGGAAAGGGGGTATAATGCGCGCAATTCCGGTAAAACCGGTGGCTGCGGCTTTACCCGAACCCCGACAAAACATGAAACTCGTCCGTCCCTTCTGTTTCGTCGCCGCGCTCGCGGCGGCGCTCCTCCTCGTTCCCGCCGCGTCCGCGGCGCCCGTCGACGCCGACGGCGCGAAGCTGCTCGTCCAGGGCTACCGAAACTACATGGGCGGCGAGGTCCTCGGCGGCCGTCTCCCGGCCGGCGATGTTCCGGACCCCGTCCCGCTCACGGCGGACATCGACGGGGCCGAGGCGACGGTCGCGTGGGTCTTCGAGTTCGAGGGCGGCGGCTGGATGGTCGTCTCCGCGGACGACACGATGGACCCCGTCCCCGCCTTCTCGCACGAGGGCGAGGTGGGCGACGCGTTCACCAACGAGGCGAGCCCCGCGCGCTTCTTCCTGCTCACGAAGCTCGTCGCGCAGTATCGCGCCGCGAACGGCCTCGCGGTCCCGATGGCCGCGCCGAACGCCGAGGCGCTCGTCGCCGCGGCGGGGGAGGGCCCGCTCGACGAGGCGACCTACGAGGCCGCCCTCGCGGTCGACGCCGAGAACGCCTACGCCTTCGCGCAGGAGGTCCAGCCCGCGCAGGCCGACCGCTGGGCCCGCTTCCGCGCGGCGGCCGCCGAAGACCGGATCGAGGAGCCGACCGCGCTCGCCACGCTCGCGGACATGCGCGTCCCCACGCTGATGGAGACCAAGTGGAGCCAGAGCGGATCCGGCGAGAACTACTACACGCCCGGCAAGGTGGTCTGCGGCTGCACGCAGACCGCCATGGGCCAGGCGATCTTCTACCACAAGTGGCCGCAGACCGCACCCGGGCAGTACGAGAACGTCAGCGGCACGATCTACACCTACGCGAACGGCCAGCGCGGCTCCTCCACCGGAGTGTCCTCGTCGTCGCCCTCCTACAACAACGGCTCCACGACGATCTCGAGCGGCACCAACTGGATCACCCGCGGCGGCGACGGACAGGGCGGCGCCTACCAGTGGAGCAAGATGTACGTCAACTCCACCAAGACGCCATACGGCTCCTACGATCAGGCCGCGCTCGGCGCGCTGCTCGTCGACATCGGCATCGTGAACGGCGCCTCCTACAAGAGCGGCGGCACGGGCGCCAACAACTACCCGGCGGCGCTGATGAAGGTCTTCCAGTTCGACAACATCCGCTCCACCAAGATCGCCGCCTACCACGCGACGACGTTCTCCGGCACGGGCGCCTCCCAGCTCACCAACGCCGTCATGTGCAACCTCGACGCGAAGATCCCGTGCCCGATCGCCGGCTGGTCGCTATCCGGCTCCTCCGGCCACGCGACGGTGATGGACGGCTACGGCTTCCAGGACGGCCAGGCCTACTTCCACGTGAACTTCGGCTGGGGCGGCTCCTCCGACGGCTACTACACGTGGGACAACTGGGGCGGTTACTCCACCAGCTACGTCTACTTCAACATGTTCCCGCAGGGCACGGGCGAGATCGTCTCCGGCCGCACGCTCACGCCCGACGGCCGCGTCCTCGCGAACCGGACCGTGACGATGACGCTCGCGGACGGCTCGAAGAAGACGACGACCTCCGACTCGCGCGGCATCTGGGCGATCAAGTGCGTCCCGAGCTCGACCACCGTCTCCGTGACCGCCACGGGCGACTCGAACTACACCTTCGCGTCCAAGTCCGTCACCGTCGGCAAGTCGAGCCAGACGAGCTGCCAGCCCTACGTCCAGGACTGCGGCAACGTCTGGGGCGTCGAGCTGCGCGCCAGCCCGACCGGCGCGATGATCTACGGCTCCGTGAAGAACCCCGAGGGCCAGCCCATCCCCGGCGTGAAGGTCGTCACCGGCGACGGCCGGTATTCCGGCACGACCGACTCGCTCGGCATCTACTCCTTCGCCGTCGCCGTCGGCTGGAGCGGCACGCTCAAGCTCGCGGACGGACAGGGCCAGCTCTCCTGCGACCCCGCCATCTACACCATTTCCGCCCTCTCCGCCGGGACGGCGCTGGAGCGCAACTTCACGACGGCGATCGTGCTCTTCGTCGACGCCGACGCGACGGACGGCGCCAACAACGGCTCGTCCTGGGCCGACGCCTACACGGACCTGCAGTCCGCGCTCGCCAAACGCAAGGCCGGCGCCGAGATCTGGGTCGCCGAGGGCACCTACAAGCCCACGGCCGGCACCTCGCGCACCGTCTTCTTCCAGATGGTCACCAACGTCGCCGTCTTCGGCGGCTTCTCCGGCGTCGAGACCGCGCGCTCGCAGCGCGACTGGATCGCGCACCGCACGATTCTCTCCGGCGACATCGGCGTCGCCGGCACCAAGACGGACAACTCCGCGATCCTTGTCGTCGGCGCGCCGGGCGCGACGCTCGACGGCTTCACGATCACCGGCGCCTACTTCGAGAAATACGCCTCCTCCTTCTCGCCGTCCCTCTCCAGCTACGGCGCCGGCGTGATCTGCTCGAGGACGGGCCAGGAGGACACGGACTTCAACTTCATCGTCGAGCACTGCCTCATCACGGGCAACGACTACTACAATTCGCTCCTCTACGGATACGGAAACTACCGCAACTGCGTCATCGCCGACAACACGGGCATCGCCTCCTCCCCCTACATCTCCTACGGAAACCAGTTCGTGAACTGCACGTTCGCGAACAATCCGGCCTACCAGTTCTCCAACGCCGGCTCGTGGTCGTCCGGCAGCTACCCGCCATGCCGCTTCCAGAACTGCTACTTCCGGAACGAGTTCTCGTCCACGTCGACCTACTACGGCCAATACTACTACGCCTATCCCTCCAACACCGACCCCTCGACGCTCAACGGCGACCACAACGTCCACCGCACGGCGGACCTGGTGTCGATCACGAACACGGCGATGGTCTCGGCCGCCGCCATCTACCGCACGGACGAGGCGCTCGCCGGCCCGCCCGTCGCGCCCTACATGCCGCCGTCCGGCTCCCCCGCCAAGGACAAGGGCGCCGCGCAGGCCTGGGCCGCCGCCGGCACGGACTACCTCGGCAATCCGCGCGTGAACGGCACGATCGACATCGGCGCCTACGAGATCACGACCTACTCCGCGCCGAAGATCGCGCTCGGCGTCTCGGACGTCTCCTACCACACCGCCAGCGCGGTCCTCTCCGTGATCTCGCTCGGCGGCTCCGCGACGACCGGCACGGCCGTCCTCAAATACGGCACGTCGGCGAATCTCTCCGGCGCCGAGTCGATCTCGAAGTCCGCCTCGGTGGGCGAGTTGACGTTCTCGCTGGCGAACCTCCTCGCCGGCACGACCTACTACGTGCAGGTCACCGTCACCGGCTCCGGCACGACCTCCTCGCAGATCCTCTCCTTCACCACCAAGCCCATGACGGCGCCCGACGTCGCGATCGGCGCGGTCGGCGAGCCGACGGGCTCGTCGGTCACGGTCGACTGGTCGCTCTCCTCGATCGGCAAGGGCGTCACCAAGGCGACGGTCTACGTCGACTACTCGACCTCCTCGACGTTCTCCGGCGCGCAGTCCGTCACCGTGAAGACGGACGCCACCGGCGCCGCCTCCGGCACGGCCACGCTCTCGGGCCTCTCCGCGGGAACCACCTACTACCTGCGCGTGCGCGGCGTGAACGACGCCCCGCTCACCGGCTACTCCGCCACGAAGACCGTCACGACGGTCGACGCCGCCGCGCCGGACTTCTCCTTCTCCGTCGCGCCGTCCGAGACCGTCACGCGCGGCGTCGTCACGCTGAACGTGACGAAGTTCGGCACGGGCGCCACCTCCTCCGGCACCGCGACGATCGAATACGCCACGCAGGCCGACTTCTCCGATTCGAAGACGACGACCGCATCTGTGACGGCGACCGGCACGACGACGGTCGAGCTCACGCGCCTCTCCGCCGCGACGACCTACTATGTCCGCGTCACGCTCGCGAACAACAACGGCAAGTCGCTCTCGCGCGCCGCCCAGACGTTCAAGACCGGCGACCCGGGCTTCGTCGCCCCCGGCCTCAAGCAGGTGCGCTACGCCTGCCCCAGCAGCTCCTACCCGGACTTCACCGTCACGGTCGCGACGGCGTCCGACTTCTCGACCTACGACGTCGAGCGCGCGCCCGGGCCGTTCATGGCGGACATCACCGGCAGCTCGTGCTCCGCCGTGAACGAATACACCGGGACGACGTGGGCGTGGGCGAACAACACGACCTACTACTACGAGGGCGAGATGTTCTTCAAGGGCGGCGTGACCTACAACTTCTTCCACTGCATCGACGACGGCGCCGCGATCGAGCTCGACGGCGAGTGGCTCACGCGCCAGACCGCCTCGAACGAGTCGGGCTACAACAAGGGCGTCCTGAAGGCGTCGAAGTCCTACGCGTCCGACGGCTGGCACGCGGTCCGCATCTGGGTCTACGACTGGTCGGGCGGCAAGGGCTACGTCTCGGGCAAGATCGGCTTCTCCGGCATCGGCATCGGCTGGAACACCAACGGCTGCACCGACGTGAACGCCGCGAACCAATCCAAGTGGTCCACGATGCGCGATCCGGGCGACGCCTCGCTCCTGCGCGTGCTCTCCGCCGACTCGATGCCGTCGTTCGTCGAGCTCGACGACGACCTCATGATCGCCGGCACCACGCTCACCGGCTCCCTCCACACCGACGGCGTCGAGGACGGCTGCACGATCACGCTCTACGCGGGCAAGACGAACGCCGGCGCGACGACCGAGGGCTGGACGCAGACCTTCGTCGCCGGCACCGTCCCCTCCGAGAGCTACGACCTCTCGTTCCAGTGGGACGAGTTCTGCTCCGCGGGCGACCTCACGGGCTGGTTCGTCATCGCGCGCATGACCAACCCCGCCGGCACCTACGAGGGCTGGTCGGTCGTGCGCGAGCCCTCCGCGGGCAACGTCTTCTACGTCGCGATCAAGGAGGGCGAGACGGGCCTCAACACCGTCAAGGCCACGCCGCGCGTCGCCGGCTTCGGCGACGGCGCGCAGAGCGCCACCGTCTGCCTGCAGTATTCGACGGACGCGAGCTTCGCCTCCGCGCAGTCCACCGCGAACGTCACGGCGACCTCCACCAACTGGCTCTCCGAGGTCACCATCTCCGGGCTCACGCCCAACACGCTCTACTACGTCCGCACGAAGGGCGCGAAGGGGAGCGAGACCGTCCACTCCCGCGCGGCGCAGCTCACCACCAAGGACTACGGCACGCCCGTCGGCACCGTGACGGTCGGGACGACGACGCTCACGTCGATCCCGGTCTCGTGGTCCGTCACGGACCTCGGCCTCGGCAACACGTCCGCCGAGGTGTGGCTCGACTACGGCACGTCCGCCTCCTACGGCTCGTCCGTGAAGCTCGACACCGTGACGAGCGTCCCGAAGAGCGGCACCTACACGCTCTCCGACCTTCCGGGCGAAACCACCTACTACTTCCGCCTGCGCATCGTCGCGACGCCGTCCGGCAAGGTCGGCACGAGCGCGTCCGCGAGCGGCAAGACGCAGCCCGTCGGCAACCCGACCGTCACCGCGACGCTCGGCGCGGCGGCGCAATACTCCGCCACGTTCTCCTACAGCCTCACCGCGCTCGGCAACGGCGCCGCGTCCGCGACGCTCTACTACGACGTCGCGACCTCGTCGGACTTCTCCGGCGCGAAGACGACGACGATCGTCTCCGGCGTCCTGCCCGCGAACCTCCCGAAGACCGGCGTCGCGACCGCGACCGGCCTCTCGGCCGAGACGACCTACTACCTGCGCGTGCGCGCCGTGAACCACGCCGGCAAGGTCGGCACGTCGCAGACGCTCACGTTCACCACGACCGCCGTCGGCAACCCCGAGGTCGCCGTGGACATGACGACCGTCCTGCAGCGCGCCGCCACCGCGACGATCTCGATCGCGACGCTCGGCGAGGCGGCCAAGAGCGGCACCGTCACGCTCGAATACGGCACCACCACGAGCTACGGCTCCTCGGCGACCGTCTCCGGCACGGCCGAGGCCGGCGCGATCCTGACGGCGTCGCTCGAGAACCTCCTGCCCGAGACGACCTACTACGTGCGCGTCACCGTGAAGAACGACGCGAACAAGACCGGCACGGGCACGACGAGCTTCAAGACGCTCGAGCCCAACGACCCGGCGTTCACCCATACCGTGACGCCGTCCTACACCGCGGGCTCCTTCGCGCTCGACGTCACCAAGATCGGCAACGGCGCATCCTCCGCCGCGGGCTACATCAAGTGGGGCACGAGCGCCTCGGCCCTCACGGGCGGCACCGTCGCGCTCCCGAAGATCGTCGCGCCCGGCGCGATGAACGGCGCCATCACCGGCCTGCGGACCGGCACGACCTACTACTACGAGGTCGCCGTCACGAACAACATGGCGGGCCTCACCTCCCAGACCGGCTCCTTCACCACCAAGTCCGCCTCCACGCTCGCGTGGGGCGAGGGCTACTGGCAGGGCGGCCTCCTGCAGGGCTACAACAAGGGCAACGGCCAGCAGTGGGGCCTCTCCGTCACCAAGTCCTCGGCGCAGACCGCGCGCTGGAACTCCTCCGGCTACGAGGCCTCCTTCGCCTACGGCGCGGTGGCGTCCTACCAGACCCTGCTGACCACGGGCACTTGGACGAACCCCTACGACGGCGCCACCTATCCGATGGACAAATACAACCGCATGTGGGCCTACGGCGGCCAGATGTGGATGGAGAAGGGCGTGAAATACTACTTCGCCGTGAACTTCTTCTACGCCGCGTCGATCAGCATCGACGACACGGTGATCTGCTCCGAGGAGAACGGCGGCAACGGCACGCCGCAGGTCGGCTCCGTCACCCCGACGACGACCGGCTGGCACGACATCGCGATCGCGGTCGGCTCCAACGGCAACGGCGCCGGCGCCGCGAACAACCCGTGGAACTCCGGCTCGCCCTTCGCGACCCTGCGCTACGGCACCGCGTGGAACACCAACGGGCTCTCGTCCGTCACTTCGTCCAACGCCTCGCAGTGGAAGCAGCTCCTGGACGCCGGCGACCGCCACCTCTTCCGCGCCCGCGGCCAGCAGGGCGAGATGGCGTTCCTCGACCAGCCCGCGACGTGGACGACCTCCACGCTCAAGGTGCCCGTCCGGCTCGACCCGCTCTACGACAACCTCACGCTCACGGTCTACGCCTCGCGCTCGCCCGACGCGTGGTATTTCGAGGACCGCTGGGAGAAGAAGGTCGTCGTCGGCAGCACCGGCACCGCGGTCGCCAAGACGATGGACGCGCTCTTCTCCGGCATCGACCCCACGGTCGACTGGTATGTCTCCGCCCGCCTCACCGACGGCGACACCTACGACCAGTGGACCGACCCGGTGAAGTTCACGCCGCAGATCGTCAAGCAGCCGCCCGCCGGCGCCGTGACGGTCGGCACGCCGACGTTCACGTCGAACACCGCCACGGTAAACGTCACCTCGCTCGGCGACGAAACCTCCGCCGTCTCCGTCGTCCTCGAATACGCCCAGGACCAGGCGTTCACCGATCCCGTGACGAAGAACGGGACCAACGCGACGAAGGCCGGCTCGCAGGACTTCTCGCTCACGGGCCTGACGCCCGGCAAGACCTACTACGTCCGCGCGCGTCTCGCGACGACGACGCTCTCGCCCGCGCTCGAGACGATCACCGACGTCGTCTCGTTCACGACGCCGGCCTACACGCCGCCCGTCATCGCGTCCGTCGTCGCCACGCCCGGCGCCACGTCCGCCTCGATCGCCGTGAACGTCTCGGCGCTGGGGCAGGGGAGTTCTTCCGCCACGGTGCAGGTCTTCGTCTCCACCGGCGCGTTCGGCTCGACGCCGAACGCCACCGGGACGATCTCCGCGACCGGGACCTCGACCTACCAGGTCACCGGCCTCTCCGCCGGCACGGCCTACTTCGTCAAGGTCGTCGTCACCGGCTCCAACGGCCTCTCCGCGACGAACACCGACGAATCGTTCGTCACCGGCTCGCAGAACCCGCCCGCCGGCACGCTCGCGATCGGCTCCGTCACCGCGAACTCCGCGAGCGCCACGGTCGGCCTGACCGCGCTCGGCGACAACGCGACGAAGGTCTCGATCGTCGTCGAATACGCGAC
>JAFPUX010000533.1 GCA_017413145.1 Kiritimatiellia bacterium
GGGGCGGGGTGCGGGCCCGCCCGCACCCCGCCACGTGCGCATGAGAGGGGGACTAGAAGAGCAGGATCATCGAGGGGACGCCGGAGGACTCGAGCGCCGCCGAGCCGATCGGAGGCTGCGGAAGGCCGGTCGTCTTGCTCACGGGATACGGGGCGCCGCGCTGGTCGGCGGCGAGGGGGATCGTCGCGTTGCCGGCGTTGCCGGCGAGCGCCTTCCAGGTCTCGCCGTCCTTGCTGTAGGCGATGTCGGCCCAGTCGGCGCTGTGCTTCACGTAGTAGCCCGTGCCGTCGAGCGGGCCGCCCTCGGCGATCTCGACGACGCGGCTGCGCTTCGTGTCGGCGTTCAGGACCGGGACCGGTCCGGCGCCCGCGTTCGCGACGGTGCGGTCGGTCGCGAAGTTGCCGTTCGCGGTCAGGACCGCCGGGTAGTCGGCGCTCGCGGCCCACTCGGCCCAGGGGTCGCCGGCTTCGTAGACGGCGGTCGTCTTGGCCGTGCCGTAGGTGGCGCCGGCCTGCGTGCCCTCGACGTCGGCGTAGTAGTGGATGTCGGCGAACAGCCCGGCGTCGAACTTCGTCCAGTTGAGGCACTTCACCCAGCTGTTGTAGCCCTGGCGGCCCACGCCCACGTACCAGTCGGCGAGCGCGTTCGTGTTCACCGCGTAGTTGTAGGCGAGCATCGTGTTGACCAGCTGGAGGCGGTTCTGCGTCTTGGTCGAGTCGAGCGCGGCGCCGCGGCCCGCGCCCTTGCAGGCGTTCGCGGCGAAGGTGCAGTTCACCAGGTAGATCGTCTGGTTGTTGCAGTCCGACTCGATCGCGCCGCCGACGTCGGCGCTGAAGCAGTGGTAGAAGGTCGAGTTGGCGACGACGAGGGTGGAGCCGCTCGCGGTCCCCGCGCGCCAGCCGATCGCGCCGCCGCGGGCCGAGCCAAAGGCGGAGCAGTCCGCGAACTCGCAGTTCTCCACCACGGCGTTCTGCGTTCCGTGCGCGAGCCAGAGCGCGCCGGCGTTGCCGTAGATCGCGGTCTGGGAGGGGTGGAGCGTCCCGTAGCCGGGGACGTTCATGTTGTTCTTGCCGTAGTAGGACTGGCACTTGCGGAAGATGCAGTCCCTGAAGACGACCGGGCCGTTCATGATCGTCATCACCGCGCCGCCGCCCTGCGCGAGATTCTCCTCGAACCGGCAGCCGAGGAACGAGACGGAGGTCGTATCGACGCACAGGACGTTGCCCGTGGCCTGGCCGGTCGCGCCGTTGCCGGAGAAGACGCAGTTCGTGACGCCGACCGCGCCGCCGGCCACGAGCGCGACCTCGCCGAAGTAGTCCCAGTAGGAGTCGCGGTTGTCGAAGGTTCCGGAGAACGTGCAGTCCGTGGCGGAAAGGCCGCCCGCGGAGAAGACGTTGGCCGAGCCGTAGCGGGAAGCGGCCGCCTCGTCCTTGATGAGCTTGTTGTCGGCGAAGAGGCAGTTCTTCAGCACGAGCGGTCCGGCGGTCCGGACGACGCCGGGATGGCGGTCGTCGTTATCCGTTGCGGAGCTGCCCCAGCCGCCTGTGATATTGTCCTTGAACGCCAGGTCCTCGAGCGCGAGCGTCACGGCGGAGTCGGTCGTCGTGAAGACCGCGTGCCCCTTGCTGCCCGAGGCGATCGACGTCTTGAGGACGACGGACCGATCGGCCGCGCCCTTGATCGTCATCGAGACGGCGGGGAAGAGGACTTCGTCGACCGTCAGCGTCCCGGAGAAGCCCGAGAGGTCGATCGTGTCGCCGGCGGAGGCGGAGGCGATGGCGGTCTTGAGGGCCGCCGACGTGAACGCCGACGGCGTCACGGTGGCGGCCCGGGCGGGCAGCGCGAGCGCGCAGAGCGCGAGGAGGGGGAGAATGCGACGCATGGAGGTTAGAGGTTAGAGGTTAGAGGTTAGCGTGACGAGTGATGAGCGAAGGGCGAGGGGGGCGTCGCTATTCCAGCCCCTCGATGTCGGCAAGGTTGTCGACGAGCTGCGACTCCTCCTCGGCGGCGACGATGACGACGAACATCGCGTCCGCGTTCTCCGCCGAGACGGTGAAGGTCCTGTTCTCGCCGGAGCCGGAGACGGTCGCGGCCTTGTCGCGGAGGAAGTCGTCGTCCAGCGACGCCGCGACGTAGACGCCGTAGACCGCGTCGTCGGAGGCGTTGTCGATCGAGACCGAGAAGGTCGGCTTGCCGGACGCGTCCACGCCGAAGCCGAGCGCGTCGCCGTCCGCCGTGGCGGCGCCGAAGTTGGGCTTCTCGAACCTGCCGACGATCTGCGCCTTGTAGTAGCCGCGGAAGTTTCCGAGCGAGCCGCCGCCGGCGAAGCCGACCGCGCCCAGGGTCGTGACGCTCGCGGGCAGCGAGAACCACTCGCGGCCGTCGACGTCCGAAAGGACCGTGCCGTCGGCCGTGTAGCGGATGGCCGGGGCGTTCTCGCCCGAGAGCGCGACCTCGATCTTCCACGCGACGGTGTCGCCCGCCTCGGGCGCCGCGCCCTTGAGCGAGATCCAGCCGTCGCGGGTCCAGCCCATCGGGCCGTCCTCGAGGAACACGAGGCCGCCGCGCGTGCCGGAGGGCGCCTCGATGTTCGATCCGCCGACGGAGACGACGGTCGAGCCCTCGACCGTGACGTCCGCGCCGGCCTTGATCGCCTTGGACGGCGTGAAGCGCAGGACGGCGACGCCCTCCTCGGGCGGGGCGAGGCGCAGCCGCGCGCCGTCGAACTCCGATTCGTCGTCCGCCGGGCGCGTCCAGGATCCGCCGGAGGCCGTGCGCGCCGCGGCGACGTCCCACGCGGCGCCGGTCGCGTAGCCGTCCTCGCCCCACTGGACGTTGAACCAGTCCACGGCCGCGACGGTCTGGAAGGAGCCTTTGGCCTCGACGGTCTCGCCGCCGGCGGTCGCGACGAACCGGAAGGTATACTTCTTGTTCGGCTCGGTCGTGGCGGTGTGCTCGAAGTCGCCGGCCGCGGCGACGTTCTCCCACGTGCGCAGGAGCGTGGCGCCGAGGTAGAGCTTCACGGTCGCGGGCGGGGACTCGAGGTTGAGGAGCGAGACGCGCATCGTCGCGGAGAGGCCGTTCTCGCCGGGCGTGGCGGAGGCTTCGCCGATGACGAGCGGGTAGAGCGGCGTCGTGAAGTCGCCGCGCGCCTCGGAGACCTGGCCGTTGGAGCCGGTCGCCTTCACGTACCAGTAGTATTTCGTGCCGGGCTGCAGGTCGCTCCACGTGAGCGTCGTCGTGCCGGGCGCGTCGAGCGAGGCGGTCTTGGTCTCGCCGCCGGTGCAGCCGTATTCGACGTCGACGCACACGGAGAGGGAGACCGATTCGCTGCCGGCGCCGAGGTCGGTGACCGGGATCGAGAGCGTGGCGGAGTGGAAGTCCTTCGTCTCGGTCACGGTGCCGATCACGGGCGCGCCGTAGGAGGTCGTGGCGAAGCTCTTCACGAGCACGGTCGAGCGGTTGGAGGGCTTGCCGACGAGCGTCGCGCGCACCCAGTAGGTCTTGCCGGCGGCGAGGCCGGAGAGCGCGAAGTCCGCGGAGATCGTCTTGGAGTAGGTCGGCGTGGCGACGGTCGTCGCGCCCGTGAACGATTCGTTGTCCGCGATCTCGAGCGTGGCGCTGGCGGAGGTCGCGCCGTCGCCGAACGACGTCACCGCGAGCGTCGCGGTGGCGGCGTCGAACCCGATGCCGGAGATCTCGAGCGAGCCGGCGGGCGGCGCCGCGCCGAGCGTCGTGAACTCGACCGTCTCGGAGTAGCCGACGAGGCCGGACGGCGAGCCGGTGAAGACGGCGCGCGCGTAGTATTTGGTCTCGCCCGCGAGGCCCGTGAGCGCGAGCACCTGCGTGCCGGCGGCGGAGGCGTCCGTCCCGGAGACGGTCTTCTTGGAGGAGAAGGCCGCGTCGGTCGCGTATTCGACGACGATCGAGACCTTCGTCGCGTTGTCGCCGAGCGCGGTCAGGCCGACCGTGGCGCTCGCGGAGTTCGCGGTGACGGAGCCGATCGCGAGCGTGCCGGCGGGCGGGTTCTGCGAGCCGGTGACGAAC
>JAFPUX010000534.1 GCA_017413145.1 Kiritimatiellia bacterium
AGTCGATGGCCGAGGCGGCGGGCGCCGTCGTGGACTACATGGGCGACCGCGCGGTGTACATCAGCGTGATGAACAACCTCTCGATCGACTGCGACTGCGACGCGCACCCGCACCCGCCGGAGATGGCGGACGTGGGCCTCCTCGCCTCGCTCGATCCCGTCGCGCTCGACAAGGCGTGCGTGGACCTCGTCTACGCGTCCGACCCGAAGACGAGCGCCTCGCTCCGCGAGCGGATGGAGACGCGCCTCGGCCCGCACATCCTCGAACACGCCGAGGCCCTCGGCTACGGCGCCAGGGCCTACCGCCTCGTCTCCCTCGACGGCACCGAGCCCCCCTCCACGAAGCGCGTGGACTGATCGGTCCGCGGAATCCCGCCCTCGTCCTGGCGGCCGCGCCGGCGCGGCGAGGGCGCAGCGGCTAGCGGCGCGAGACCGAGACGACGCGGTAGCCCTCGCCCTCGATGGCCGCGCGGAGCGCGGACTCGGGGACGTCGCGGTCCATCCGCACGAGCGCGCGCTGCGGGTCGAGCGTGACGTCCGCCGCGACGCCGGGGATGGCCTCGAGCGCCTTCTTCGCGTGGGACACGCGGGCCGGACAAGCACGGATCACCGGAAGGGGACGCGCAATCGCCCGGGGCTTGACAAGAGTCGGCCGATCGAATAGATTCCCGGACCGTCCAAAAGGATGATAGTCAAGAATCTGAATCATTTTCCGGAGGAGCGGACATGGAACTGAAGGAGCTCGGCGTCTGGGGGCGCAATCCGCCCGCGGGCTGGATCCAGGAGGCCGCCCAGCGCTGGGCGGTGCTCGCGAAACGGGCCGCGGTGGCCTACATGGACCTCTTCCGCGCATCGCCCCTGCCGCGCGCGGAGACGGAGGTGCTCGCGCTTGTCTGGGAGAATCCCGATTCGGCCGAGCCCGCACTCCTCGCCGGCGCCCTTCGCGTCTCGCGCCAGTCGATGACCGGCCTGCTCGACAAGCTCGAACGGGGCGGCTACCTCGAGCGGACGCCCCACGCGGCCGATCGACGCCGCAAGACGATCCGCCTCCGGAAGAAGGGGCTCGCCGTCGTCCGCGGATTCGCCGGCGGCGTCGTCCGCCGCGAGGCCGCTCTGTTCGGAACCCGGTCCGAGCGCGAGGTCTCGGGCGCCCTGGATACCCTCGACCGCCTCCTCTCCCTCGTGGAACAATGGCACGCGGAGCATCCGTTCGACAAAGCGAACAGCTAACAACTAACAACTAACAGCTAACAGTTAACAGCTAACAGTTGGAAGTGAAGAGTGAAGAAGTGAAGAGTGAAGAAGCGAAACTCTGCGGCCTCTGCGTGAGAAACAACCTCTGCGGCCTCTGCGTTCTCTGCGTGGGTCTTCTCTGCGCCCTCTGCGTGACGGGGTGCGTGTCCTTCGACGCGACGGACGCCCGGCGTTCGCAGACCGAGGCGTTCACGAACGAGCTGTCGCGGCTGGAGGCGGCGTGGCTCGCGGAGCCGCTCACGCTGGAGCGCTGCGTGGGCATCGCGATGACGAACAACTACGAGGTGCGCAAGGCCGACCTCGACGCGCAGCTGGGCCGCTTCTCGCGCGACATGGCGTTCTCCGCGTTCCTTCCGCAGGTCTCGGCCTCGGCGACGCGGATCGACTACGACAGGAACCCGGTGCTCAACTCGCAGCGCTTCACGAGCGGCGGGGTGGACGTGGGGCTCGCGCTCCTGATGCCGTCGACCTGGTTCCTGTCGTAGTCGATCCGCGTCGCCGAGGCCGAGACCTGCGGAAGGAACGCGGAGAACGCCATGTCGCGCGAGAAGCGGCCCAGCTGCGCGTCAAGGTCGGCCTTGCGCACCTCGTAGTTGTTCGTCATCGCGATGCGCACGCAGCGCTCCAGCGTGAGCGGCTCCGCGAGCCACGCCGCCTCCAGCCGCGACAGCTCGTTCGTGAACGCCCCGGTCTGCGAACGTCGGGCGTCCGTCGCGTCGAAGGACATGCACCCCGTCAAGCAGAGGGCGCAGAGAAGACACACGCAGAGGGCGCAGAGGGCGCGGAGATTCATCCTCACGCGGGGTCCGCGGAGTTCGCGGAGTTGTTCTTGGCATTGACCGTTCACTTCTTCACTCTTCACTTCTTAACTGTTCGCCGTTCGCTTTTCGCTCTTCCCCTTCTCGATCGGGTGCTCCCGGTTCCACCGTTCGGCCAGGTCGAGCAGATCCTCCAGCTTGCCGAGCGTGGCGGAGACCTCGCGCTCGGAGCGCGTCGCGAAGAGCGCGGCCTCGCGGCGGAGGATGGCGCCGACGAAGCCGCGGACGGCGGCGACGCCCCTGGGACGGAGCCGGATCGACTTGCGGCGGCGGTCGGTGGGATGCGGCGCGCGCTCGAGGTAGCCGGCCTGCTCGAGCTTGTCGAGCACGCCCGTCATCGTCTGGCGGGAGACGCGAAGGCTCTCCGCCAGCTGGGCGGGCTCGGCCGAGTCCGGGAACTCCCAGACGAGGACGAGCGTCTCCATCTCCAGGCGCGGGATCGGGGACGGGGCGAACAGGTCCATGAACAGCAGCGCCGCGCGCTTCACGAGCTGCGCCCAGCGGTTCGCCGCCGTGCGCACCCACTCCTCGGGCGGATTCCGCCCCCAGATTTCGGGCGTTTCGATTTCCATGTCGGCCAAATGATTCGATTATTTGACTATCTTGTCTTTTGACGGTCCGGGAGTCTAATCAAATCGCCGCAGAAAGTCAAGGGACGCGTCCCACGGACCGTCCCGGACCTGTTTTGCCTCGGCGACGGCATTCTGGTAGAATCCGCGCCATGAACGACATACCGCTCGTAGCCACCGATCTCGACGGGACCCTTCTCGACTATCGAACAAGGAGCGTGCCCAAGGGCTTCGGCGCGGTGCTGGACCGGGTTCTCGCCGCAGGCGCGGCCTTCGCCGTCGCCTCCGGGCGGACGCCGGGGTCGGTCCGGTCGCTCTTCCCGGAGCACGGCGACCGCATCTGGATCGCGTCCGACAACGGGGCCCGCCTCTCGCACGGGCCGGACCTCGTCTTCGAGCGCGCGCTCGAGCCGGCGCTCTGGCGCGCGCTGGCGGCGGAAGCCGGCCGCATCGAGACGGTCGACGTCGTGCTGGTCGGCGCCGATGCGTGCTACATGCGCGAGCACGGCGCGGAGGCCGCGGCGCTCTTCCGCCGCTACTACTTCCCGCTCGTCGTCGCGCCGGACCCGGCCGCCGCCGCGGGGAACGACCGCATCAGGAAGGTGCTCGTCTGCAACCGCGACCGCCGCCCGGACGCGGAGCTCGACGCGCTCCGCACACGCTTCGGAGCCCGCGTGAGCGCCGTGTCCGCGGAGCCGGGCTGGATCGACTTCATGGCGGCGGGCGTGGACAAGGGCTCCGCGATCCGCCGGCTGCAGGAGGCGCTCGGCGCCGACCCCGCTCGGTGCGTCTGCTTCGGCGACTGGGAGAACGACGCGACGATGCTCGCCGCCTGCGGCCGGAGCTACGCCATGTCCGGCGGCCACCCGGCCGCACTCGCAGCAGCGCGCTTCGTTGCCCCGCCCTGCGAGGAGAACGGCGAGATCGCCGTCCTGGACCGCCTCTTCCCGCCGGCCGCGCGCGGCCGGACATGACGCACGCTCCCGCGCCCGCGCGAAGGCCGCAGCGTCCTCGCCGGAGACGCGAAGGCATGAAGAGCGGACTCGTCCTCGAAGGCATGACACCACCCTGGGAGCAGCTCCGTCCGCGCCTGGCCGGGTCCAGGTTCCGGTCGCGGTTCAAACTCGCCGACGCCGACCGGGCCTATGTCGCGCGCGCCGGGTGGGAGACGCTCCGCTCGCAGGCGGAGACGATCGTCCGCGAACGGCTTGCGCCGGCGTCACCAAGGAACGACGGCCGCCAGACGCCCATGCGCGGGCATCCCGTGTTCATCGCGCAGCACGCCACCGCGACCTGCTGCCGGGGCTGCCTCTTCAAGTGGCACGGCATCCCGGCGGGACGTCCGCTCTCCGATGCGGAGGTCGAGCACGTCGTTTCATGTCTCCTCGCCTGGATTCGCGAGAAGGCCGGCGACCTGTCGGGGTTCCCCGTTCAAACGACACTGCCGATCTGACGGTCAGTGCGATCCGAACGCCTCCTCCGTTGCGAGGACGGCGTTGTGGCAGCACTCGGGGCATTCGCAGAGTGCGCGGCCCGTGTCGCGGCCCTTGAGCGAAAGGAAATGGCAACAGTTGGCGGCTCCGGACTTCTTGAGGGATGCGGCCTTCTCGCCGCGCTCTTGGGGTGTCATGTTGTTTCCTCGACGGGCATCTTCTCGCCGCTTTCGTCCACGCGAACGAAGGTAATGTCCGTTGTGAACACGCCAATCTCGTCGCAGGCGTCCATCTGGCGACGAAAAACCTCGACGCGGTAGGTGACGGACGTGCGGCCGATGCGCTTCCTGTTTGCCTCGAATCGCAGGACGGAGTTGGGGTGGACGCTCTTGTGGAACGTCACCTCGCTCATTCCGACCGTGAC
>JAFPUX010000535.1 GCA_017413145.1 Kiritimatiellia bacterium
CCCCCGCCGGGGAGGATGGAAAAGGTCCTCCATTTCCACTAGCATTGAAAGCGGCTAAACAATCCAAGCAAGCAGAAAGGAAGGACCAATGAGCCAAGAGTATACCCCGAACAAATCCAAACGCAAGCATCTTTGCTACGAACTGCGGTTGCATCTGGCCCGGACATGGAATCGGCGCATCGAAAGCAACGACGCCAAGCTCACGCTCGGATCGTTCGCGCGGCAGTTGGGGCTGGACGAGGAGACATGGCGGCGCGAGTACTACCGGGGCGGCGGCTCCAAACCGGTCTTCGACCACGTCCGACTGCATCGCTGGCTCTACGGGCGCTACGACCCGGAGATGGCGCAGGGGGAGGCTACACTGGCCGCGAGCCAACGAGGTGCGCGCCAGCGCTTGACCAAGCCCCTGGCCGACGAATTCCGCGACCTGATCCGGGCGCACGACCGGCATCGCTCTCCGTACGACGCGCTTGAATGCCTTCGCCGGAGGCATCCCGAGAAAGACCTGCCCTGCCTTCGAACGCTGTACTACCACGTCGAAGCAGGCGACATCGGACTGACGCACGAGGATCTGCCCTACGGGGCCCGACGTCGGCGCAAGGCGTCCAAGGCGCATCTCTCGCGCGTCGTGCCGGGACGACGCACGCTGGCGGATCGACCGCCAGAGGCGAACGCGCCGCGCCAGGCCGGGCACATGGAGATGGACACGGTCGTGTCCGGGCTCGGCGGCCGCGGCGGCGTGCTCGTGCTGATCGACCGCCACACGCGGCTCTACCGAACGGAGAAGCTGCGTCGCATCGACCAGACCGAAGTGCTCGAAGCGCTGCGCCGGATGCGACGCTCGGGCCGGCTGGGGGTCGTGCGGAGCGTGACGACGGACAATGGCTGCGAATTCCTCGACCAACGCGCACTGGACCGCGCGCTGGGCGCGAAGGTGTACTACACCAGGGCCTGCGCCGTCTACGAGAAGGGCGCGGTGGAGAACGCCAACCGGATGCTGCGGCGGTGGTTTCCTAAGGGGACGGACTTTTCCCGGATCTCGCCGCAGCGCATCCACGAAGTGGCCGAGCGGATCAACGAAATCCATCGCGCCTCGCTCGGCGGTCTTTCGGCCGCCGAGAAAGCCGCCGAGCCGCCCGCCGCATGACCCGCCGCCTCATTTCACTTGCAATTCACCCCGCGCGCAAGCGGCCATCCTCCCGGGGGAGGTGCGCCGGCGCGCCGTCAGCGCGTCAGGATCGCCTGGAAGAAGCGGTGCTCCGCGGTGGCGGGCGCCCACGGGCCGGAGAGGTCGGCGGCGCCCAGGACGGAGACGCGGCCGTTGAGGCCGGCGGCGTCGATGGAGGGCACCGTCCCGGGCGCGAACGACGCGAACCGGAACGCCGCCTTTCGGGCCGCGAGGTCGCCGACGGCGCAGCCGAGCAGGAAGGCCGTCGAATGATCGGTCTCCGGGTTGCCGGCGGCGTCGAAGGACATCGCGTTCACGTCCGCGCCGGCGTAGCGCACGCCGCTCGCGCTCGCCCATTTCGAGAGCTTGCGCAGCTCGTCCGTCGTGGTGGCGGCCTCCGCGAAGCCGCCCGCGACGAGGCCGAGGTCCGCCGGAGCCGTCGCGTCCGTGATCTGCGCATCCGGATCGGAGGGCCAGTCGAGGAACGGCGGCACGGACGGCTCGCCTTCGCCGAGGCCGGTCAGCCTGAGCGCGCAGAGGCGGGGGACGGTCACGGCCTTGAAGGTCATGCCGTAGACCG
Source organism: Kiritimatiellia bacterium (assembly GCA_017413145.1). Lineage (GTDB taxonomy): Bacteria > Verrucomicrobiota > Kiritimatiellia > RFP12 > UBA3636 > UBA3636. The sequence continues at coordinate 1,749 of JAFPUX010000535.1, forward strand.
ACTTCTCCTTCGTTTCGCCGCCGTCGGAAACGAGGTAGACGGAGCGGGAGCCGTCGGAGAGGACCGGTCCGAGCGCGATGCCCTCGTAGACGATCATCTTGTCGAGGCCGGTGCCGGTGAACTCCAGCAGGCAGTCGCCCTTGGCGACGGGCGAATAGTCCGCGCCGTCCAGCGCGGAAAACGACGAAACGTCGTCGGCCGCGGCGAGGGCCTCCGGCGTGACGCGGTAGATGCGGCACCTCCCGAACGTCGTGGTGCTGACCTCGCGTTCGAGCGCGAGCAGCGAGCCGTCCGGCAGCGCGCACAGGCCGGAAAGTCCGCACTGGGAGAATTGGTCGAGCTGGGCGATGGGCGTCTGGGCGCACGGGTCGCATGCGTAGGCCCGTTCGCCGGCGGCGGTCCAGGCGTCCTGCGGCGTCGCGCGGACGAAGCGCACGAGGCGCACGACGGTGCTCACGGTCGAGTTGCCGCTCGAGCCCTCGCCGTCGCACGAGAGCGCCTGCTCGTTGGCCGTCCACATCGTGAGGCCGTCCGGGGCGACGGTCAGCGCTTCGAGCGAAAGGTTGTAGCGGTGGCTCGTACGCTGGATGTCGGGGACGGGCGCGGAGCGCCCCGTCGCGACGCCCCCGAGGGCGTATTCGGCGATCGTGGGCGCGGACTCGTCGCTGATCCACAGCGCGCCGGTGGCGGGGTCGAGCGCGATGCCCTCGGCGTCCCCGAGCGAACCGGGGGCGAACGCCTCGCCGAGCGACTGCTCCAGGATCGCCCCCGTGGCGGGGTCGATCGCCAGCGAGAGCGGGTGGACCCGCGACTTGCCGTCGTCCGCGTGGTCCTGCAGCACGTAGAACACGCCGGCCCGCCCGGACCAGGCGATGCCGCCGCAGCCGTTCACGGCGAAGTCCTTCTCGCCGATCTTCTCGAGCTGGAGCCCGTCGGCCGTGGCGCATGGCGCGGCGGCGATGGCGAAAAGGAGCGGGAGGATGCGCTTCATCGGGGATCAGAGTGACGAGTGACGGGTGACGAGTGACGAGTGACGAGTGACGAGTGACGAGTGATCTGGCGATGGCGAGAATCCGACATTCCGAGATTCCGGGAATCCGGCCTGAAAACCCGGCCCCGGCGGAATCCCCGCCTGCGGGAAAAATCGTAGCACACGCCCCTCCCCTCGGTCAACGCCGCGAAAAACCGCTGTTCGCGACGGCCCGCGAGACCGCGCACAACTCCCTGAAAATCCGCAATCGCACCGTGCGAAAAGTTTGTGGCGGGGTGCGGCCCGGCGGTCGGGAGACCGCCGCCCCGTTGGGGATCGTGGCGAGGTGCGGCGGACGAGAGGGACGGACAGGACGAGAGGGACTTGGGAGAAAGGGACGACCAAGACATCGGGGACGGAAGGGGCCGCGTCCCCGACGTCCCGTCGGTCCCGAAGGCTTCAAGTCCCTCTTGTCCCTCCCGTCCCTCAAGGCCGGCCGGGGCGGGGCGGCGCGCTC
>JAFPUX010000536.1 GCA_017413145.1 Kiritimatiellia bacterium
CAGACCGTCTGCGTGTTGTTCGCGCTGGAGACGACGAGCTGGTGCCAGGCGCCGATCGCGCCGGAGACGTCCGTATAGCCTCCGCAGCCGATCCGCGAGCCGTTGTTGAGGAAGAGGGAGCCGTCCCCGTTGTTTCCGGGGTAGCCGAACTGGAAGAAGCAGTGGTAGGCGGCGGACTCCGGCGCGTAGAACCAGAGCGCGATCGTCCAGTTCTTCTGGAGGCCGGGGTTGGGGATGGCGAGCGTGCTGTAGCTCGGCACCGAGATGACGCCCGTGCGGTCGCCGAGGACGGCCGCGTCGGTGACCGTCGAGAGCGCCGAGATCGTGTCGGAGAGCGTGACGGCGGTGTTCTTGTTGCCGGCGGTGCCCTCCTTGGCGGGCGAGCCGATCACCGCCTCGAACGGGTTCGTCCGGTCGAACGCGTAGAGCCCGACCAGGCCGGTCTTCGTCACGTAGGTCTCGGGCAGCGGGACGTAGGAGACGAGCCCCCAGTCGTTCACGAGGCGGAACCGCAGCGCGTAGCCCGTGTTCGGCGCCAGGCCGGAGATCGCGAACGTCGCGGACTGCCCGAGGACGGCGTCGGCCTCGTCCGAGGAGACGAGCGTCGCGAAGTCGTCCGTCGACGCCTCGAGGCGGATCGTCGCGGACGCCGCGCCGGTGCCGAAGCCCGTGACGGTCCCCGTCGCGGAGAGCCGCGTGAGCCCGCCCGAGGCGAACGCGGCCGTCCCGGACGGCGCGCCGGGGGCGCGCGTCGTGAAGGCGACGAGGCCCGACTCGCCGGCGACGCCGAACTCGTTCGTCGCGAGGAGCCTCGCGTAGTAGGTCGCGTTCGTGGCGAGCGGGACGAGGGCCTGCGACATCGTGGCCGGGGCGGTCGTCGCCCGGCCCAGCGGGATGCTGAAGAGCGGGTCCGCGAGGTCGGCGCCGGCGCTCACGACGAGCAGCAGGTCGGCCCAGCCCGCGTCCGCCGACATCGTTTCGTCCTTGCCGAACGAGCCGACGACCGCCGTGAGCGTCGCGTTCGTGTAGAGGACGTCCGCCGCCGGCGCGGAGAGGCCGACCACGGGCGCCGGCGTCGACGCGAAGGACGCGACCGTGCCGGCCGAGAGGAAGGAGGCGTCCGCCACGGTGTCGCGCTCGGCCCGGATCCAGTCGTCCGTCGCCACGCCGTCGAAGATGCGCAGCTCGTCCATGTCGCCGACGAACGAGTCGTTGCTCCCCGTGTTCTGGTAGGAGCCGAACGTCCACGTGGCGGCCGTGCTCGAGAGGGTGCCGATGCCGGACGTCTTCCGGTTGTCCTGCGCGCCTTCGAACCAGGTCGTGAGCGAGACGCCGCTCTCGTAGGCGAACGCGGCGTGGGCCCACGCGCCCTCCGGGAGGATGTAGGCGTTGAGGTGGGCGGGGCTCGCGAACTGGTGGCTGTTGTTGGCGGCGACGGAGATGTATTTGCCCTGCTCCTGCAGCCAGAGGAAGCCGGTGCCGTTGCTCCAGCCCGGACGGCTCGCGCCGAGGATGAACGTGCCGTTGCCGTTGTTGCCGCTGCGCTTGAACCACGCGGAGACGGTGAACTTGCCGGCGTCGGAGAGGGCGTCCGAGGGCTTCGCGACGTTGACGCCGATGGCGTTCGCCGCGGACTTGCGGATGCCGCCGCCGATCCTGCCGGCGTCCGCGGCCGCGGCGACGGACGCCGAGCCCGCCGTGGCGTCCGGGCCGCCCGAGACCGAGTTGGCGATCGAGGCGCCGCCGTGGATCACCGCCGCGTAGCGCGCCCAGACGTCGCCCGAGGGCGTTCCGGGGGAGCCCGAGCCGTAGACCATCGCGAACTCGGTGCCGTTCGTCATGCTCGGGAGGGAGACCCAGACGAGCGACTCGCCGTCCGCGTTCCATTCGTCGACCTCGCTCGGGAGGAGCGTTCCGGCGGCGTCGAGGAAGCGGACGTCGGAGCCGTCCGCGAACAGGCAGTCCGAGTAGGCGAACCCGGGGATCGCGGTCGGGGAGATGCGCACCAGCACGGGAAAGTTCGCGAGCGTGGCGCGGTCCTGGTCGGCGGCGTAGCCGTCGACCGTGAGCACGACGCCGCGGGTGAAGCCCGCGGGCGCGACGGCCTCCAGGTCGATTGCGGCCCGCGAGAACGGCGCGGCGAGGGCGAGGAGGAGGAGGAGTCTTTTCATGGCGGATCCGGAATTCGCTTCCGCGCTCGGGCGGACGGCGGTGCCGCCGCGCGCGGAGAGGGCGGGTTGTTTTACGTTCGGGAGGCGAGGAATTCTTCCGGCGCGACGGCCGGGACCGGCGAACCGGCGAAGTCGGGAAGGTTGCGTGTCAGGATCACGTCGCAGCGGGCGGCTTCCGCCGCCGCCGCGACGACGGCGTCCTCGAAGTCCGGAAGTTGCAACGCCCGTGCGCGGAGGAAGACGGAACATTCGGCGGGGGCGAGGGCGAACGAGCGGAGGAGCCAGTCGACGTCCTTCTCGGCCGTCGCCCGGTCGGCGTGCCGGTCCAGGACGTAGAAGAGGGTCGTGAGCGCGTGCGGCGCGACGACGCCCTCCAGCTCTCCGCGGACGGCCCGGGCGCACAGTTCTCCCGAAGCCCGCACCCACGGCTGGCGGAGCTGGAGCACGTCGAGAAGGACGTTCAGGTCGAACATCGCCCTCATGCGTGCTTCGCCTCCATTCCGGCGACGTACGCGCGACGGACGTCGATGCGCCGCGGAAGCGTCCCCGCGACGTCGGCGATTTCCGCCGGAAGCGGGCTTTCTTCCCCGAGGCGGAGCCTCTCGAAATAGCGGACGACGAGGCTGGAAAGGGTCAGGCGGTGCTTCGAGGCGTAGCGTTTGGCGCCGAGAAGGTCTTCCTCGGGCAGGCGGATGGTCATTTTGGCGGTGGCTTCGGACATGGCGCCCTCCTTGTACGGCAAATTCTGCGAAAATGTATGGCATTTGTCAAGTGAGTCTTTGCCGGAGTTGCACGCGCGGGCACGGGTGTGGTAGAATGCGCGGCCATGAAAGCGACCGTCCCCGTTTCCGTTTTCGCGCTCGCCGCCGCGTTCGCGACCGCCGCGCGCGGGCAACAGGAGCCGCCCGCCCGCGGCATCCCCGTGGCGGACGTCCGCGTCGCCGTCCGCGGGGACGTCCCCGTGGACGAAACGTTCGTCCTCTCCTTCGCCTCCGCCCGGCCCGGCGGGGCGGTCGTCGCGCGCGACCTGACGGAGGACGTCAAAAACATGCTCGGCTCGGGCCGTTTCTCCCGGGCCTCCGCCGACGTCGAGGACGGCACGAACGGCCTCGTCGTCGTCTACTCGGTCGAGGGCCGCCGCCGCCTCGCCGACGATCCGACGTTCGTCGGCCTGGACGCCTTTTCCCGCGACCGCGCGAAGAAGGCCGCCGACCTGAAGGCCGCCGACTTCGCGGACGAAACGGTCGCCGCCGCCGCCGCCGCGCGCGTCCGCGAGCTCTACCGCAAGCACCGGTACTACGACGCGACCGTCGAACCGCGCCTCGTTCCCGACGCCGCGCAGCCCGGCGTCGCGCGGCTCGTCTTCGACATCGCGGAGGGGCCGCGTTACTCGGTCGGCTTCCTCGAATTCCCCGGCGCGGAATCGCTCGACCCCGACGACCTGGGCAAGTTCGCCGGACAGCACAGCTGGTTCAACCCGCAGAACTGGGTGACGACGCCGCGCCTCACCGACCCGGATCTCGAAACCGTCGCCGCCGACGCGCGCCGCCAGTACTACGACGCCGGGTTCCTCGACGCGACCGTCTCCGCGCCGCGCAAGAGCTTCGACGGGGCGACGATGCGCGTCGCCTACGACGTCGTCGAGGGCCCGCGGTACCGCGTCGGCGCGATCCGCATCGAGGGGGCGACCCTGTTCCCCGAGACCGCGCTCCGCGCGGCGCTCCGCCTGCGCGAAGGCGACGTCGCGGGAGCCGCGGCGCTCGACGGGGCCCGGACCGCCTTGCGCGACTACTACGCCTCCCGCGGCTACACCGGGACCACCGTCGCGCTCACCGCCTCCGCCGGCGCCGCCCCCGCGACGATGGACGTCTCGCTGTCCGTCAAGGAGAGCGGGCTCACGCGCGTCCGGGACGTCGTCGTGCGCGGCAACACCTCCACAAAGGACAAGGTGATCCGCCGCGAAATCGGCCTCAACCCCGGCGACCCGTTCGACCGGGTCCTCGCCGACTTCTCGCGCCGCCGCCTCCAGAACCTCGGCTACTTCTCGGACGTGTCCTTCAACGAGGTCCCGGCCGGCGACGGCCTGGCCGACGCGGTCTACGAGGTCGTCGAGCAGCCGACCGGCAGCTTCCAGTTCGGCGCGGGATTCTCCTCGGTCGACCACCTCGTCGGCACGATCGAAGTCTCCCAGCGCAACTTCGACATCTTCAACTGGCGCGACTTCCGCGGCGGCGGCCAGCGCGCGCGCCTTTCCCTCGCCGTCGGTTCGAGTTCGTCCTCCGCGAATCTGTCGTTCGTCGAGCCGTGGTTCCTCGACCGGAGGCTCTCCCTCGAGACGGACCTGTACCTGCGCAACCGCTCCAACAACGAATACGACGAGCGCCGCTACGGCGGAACCGCCGGCCTCGCGAAGTTCTTCCCCTGGGTCGGCACGATGGGTCTCTACTACGGCCTCGAAAAGGTCGAGCTCGACGACGTCGTGGAGCGCGACTACGTCCTTCTCGACCCGCCCGGGAAGCCCTACCGCTTCACGGACGAGGACGACGCCTACCTGCTCGGCTCGCTCCAGCTCAAGTGGTTGCTCGACACGCGGGACAACCCGTTCGTCCCGCACGAGGGCACGCGCGCCGTCGCCGCCGCCGCGCTCTACAACGCCGCCCTCGGTTCCGACTACGACATGTACGAGGCGTCCTTCCGCTTCGCCCACTACGAGCCGCTGCCCTTCGGTTTCACGTTCGCGCTGCTCGGGCAGGCGTCCACGATCGACGGCATGGGCGGCGACGACGTGCCGATCGGCTCGCGCTACTTCCTCGGCGGCGGCCGCCAGGTGCGCGGCTTCCGCAACCGCAACCTCGGCCCGAAAGCGCTTTACGCGGACGGCGGCGAGGAGACCCGTAGCTTCTCCCCGATCGGCGGCCTCACCAAGATCTGGGGCACCGCGGAGCTGTCCGTGCCGCTCTTCCAGTTCATCCGCTTGGCGGCGTTCGCCGACGCCGGCAACGTGTGGAACGACGCGTGGGACGCCGACTTCGGCGAGATCGGGACGAGCGTCGGCGCCGGCCTGCGCCTCGACCTGCCCGGCTTCCCGATCCGCCTCGACTGGGCGCACGTGATCGACAAGCCGGACGACTGGGCGCGGACGCGCACGTTCGTCTTCTGGGTCGGCACCGACAACTAGCCACATGACGATCGTCCTCAAGCCCGACCGCGACGCCCTCGCGCTCCTCGCCGCGCTCCTCGGCGCGGCGCTCGCGCTGCTCGCCGCGCCCGGACTGCTCGCCCCCGCACGCGCCGCCGCGCCGTTCCGCCGTTTCGCGCGCTCCGTCTGGCCGGGCCGCGTCCTGGCCGCCGTCGCCGTCGCCTGGTCGCTGCTCTGGGTCGCCGCGATGCCGCTCGGCTCGATGCTCGACCCGTTGCTGCCGTACCTGCAGGTCCTGCTTCCGCTCTCGGTCGCCGCCGTGTGCGTTTTCCTGCCCGAACTGCTCTCCTGCCGCGCGGCCGGCGCGCTGCTGGTGCTGCTGCCCTCGCCGCTCCTCTCCGCCGCGCAGTGGCATCCCTCGCCGTGGCGGCTGCTCGTCGTCGCCGTCGCCTACGCGATGGCCGTTTCCGGCATGTTCTTCGTCGCCAAGCCGTGGCTCCTGCGCGACGCGATCGCGTGGACGACCGCCGCGCCGCGCCGCTTCCGCGCCGTCTCCGCCGCCTTCGCCCTCGTCGCGCTCGCGCTCCTCGCCTGCGCCGCGACCGTCTACCCCCTGCCCGCCCCGCCCGCCC
>JAFPUX010000537.1 GCA_017413145.1 Kiritimatiellia bacterium
CGCCCGGCGCGCAGGCGCGGGCCGACGCGTCGTTCGACCGGCTGCTCGCCAAGGCGTCCGCCTCCTCGGCCGCCCGCGCGAAAGCCGTGCAAGCCGCCGCGCCCGGCGCACGCCCGACCTACGCGCAGTCCGAGCGCCCCGCGCAGGATTTCGGCAAGGTCGGCCGCAACGACCCCTGCCCCTGCGGCAGCGGCAAGAAGTTCAAGAACTGCCACGGCCGCTAAGCGGCCGGGACAGCTCGTCCGCGTAGCGTTGCGCGGGCGTGTCCTTGCGGGACGGCCGCCGGGTCGGCGGCGAGCGCGCGGACGCGGTCGCGAACCAGTCCACGGCAACCCGCGCTCTCGCCTTCGAGGCCCTCGGACAAGAAGTCCGGCTCGTTCCGGAACTCCGCCGGCAGGAGATCGTCGGCGGCGACCCGCCGGACCGTCGAGGCGAAGGTCGACACGAGGTGCGAGATGAGCGCCAGATCGGACCGTTCGGTGGCCTGCGCCCTCTTCGGCAGGGCGTCGCGTTCCGCGATGGCGAGCTGCCGGAAGGCGCGTTCGACCGCGTCGGCGGCCGGCTGGGGGAGACTGTTCGCCGGCGGGGCCGCGAACGCAGACGCGGCGAGAAGCGGAAGGAGGGCGAGGAGTTTCATTGCGGGCGGCGGCGGGAGTTGGCGGGTTCGGGAAGCGCACTGCGTGGCGGGGCGTTCGGGATTGTCCACAAATCTCAAATGTTCACAATTGTCCACAAAGCCAAATTCAAATCAATCCTCCGCGACCTCCGCGGACTCCGCGTGAGGGTTCGTCTCTGCGCTCTCTTCGTGAGATTCAATCTCCGCGCCCTCCGCGGACTCCGCGTGATGTTCTTCCGCGGCCGGGATCTGCGTGACGGGCGCGTTCGTGGCGACGGACGGCCCTTCGCCCGCGCGGTACTTGTCGACGACGTTCCGGACGAGGCCGCGGGCCCTGTCCGGGCTCCACGCCTCGGCGCGGATGCGGACGGACGGGCCGCTTCCGGAATCGTCGACCCAGAGGTTGAAGTCGGACGAGAAACGGTATTTCCCGCAGAGCCACTCCGCACGCTCGACCTCCTTTTGCCGGGCCGGATCGTTCGCGGCAGACAGGTCGGCGCCGGTCCCGTCCGAAAGGACGAGCGTTTCCCCGGCGGAGAACCAGCGGTCGACGCCCAACAGGCAGAGCGGCACGTAGCCGACGTCGAGCACGACATTCCACAACGGCGTCCACGGCAGCGCGCAGACGCAACCGGCCGCCAGAAGCACGATGGTCCAAACGGTAAAACGGCGTTTCATTTTGCTTTTCCTTTCTTTGCGGACTTAGCGGACTTTGCGTGAAGGATCAAGGGAGCGGAGGGAGGCGGGGCGGCTTGACGCCGAGGTCGCGGCAGAGGGCGGGGAGCCGGGAGCGGGCGGCGAGGGCGCGGTCGATTGCGTCGCGCGCGTCGGCGGGCGGGAGATCGACTTCGGCGGCGAGGCGCATCAGGTCGGCCGGGCCGGGGTTCGCCCCTTCGCCCGCGACGGAGAGCGTCTGCCAGCCGCCGGGGCCGTCGGAGAAGGTGAAGTCGTAGAAGGGCGCGAGGGTCCAGCGGCCGGCCGCGTCCATCAGGAAGGACGTGTTCTTGAGGTGGTCGTCGCGGTTGTGCAGGATGACGTTGAGGCACGCGCGCAGGAAGAGTTCGCGGCGCGCGGCGGCGTCGCGCAGGAGCGCTGCGGCGAGGCGGAAGAGCACGGCGTATTCGTCGCCCGCGACGCGGAAGTCGGCGTGAAGCAACCCCGCTGCGGAGTGCAGGTGGAGGCGGCGGCCGCCGGGGGCGCGGTCGAAGCGGCGCGCGGCGAAGAATCGCCCGGCCTTCGTTTCGACGAGGCG
>JAFPUX010000538.1 GCA_017413145.1 Kiritimatiellia bacterium
AAGTCCGCGGGCTTCGTGGCGTCGGCCTTGCCGAGCGCGCGGGCCATCTCGACGAACTTCTCCGGGCAGTCGCCGCGGTCGATGAACGTCTTGTAGTAGGCCAGCGAGATCATGACGAGGCCCGCGCCGTGCGGCAGGTCCTGGTGCTCGCCGGAAAGGGCGTGCTCGATCGCGTGCTCGCTCGTGCAGGTGGAGACGTCCATCGAGTAGCCGCCGAGCGTGTTGGCGAAGGCGACCTTCGTGCGCGCCTCGAGGTTCGCGCCGTCGGCGACGGCGACCGGGAGCCACTTGCCGAGCAGGCGGATCGCCTCGAGCTCGACCATCGCGCCCATCTCGTTGCCGAACTTGCTGATGTAGCCCTCGGTGTTGTGGAAGAGCGCGTCGAAGCCCTGGTAGGCGGTGAACTTCGGCGGGACGGTGAGCATCAGCGCGGGGTCGACGACGGCGAGCGCGGGGCACTGCGAGAAGAAGGCGCCCTTCTCGTGCGTGACCGGGCTCGTGATGACCGAGCCGGCGTCCACCTCCGAGCCCGTGCCGGCGCTCGTCGTGATCGCGACGAAGGGCAGCAGCGGCGCGTTGAACGGGCGGTGCTCCGAGGTGCCGGTCGCCATGTAGTCCCAGACGCGGCCGCCCTGCTGCGGGATCATCGCGGCGATGGCCTTGGCGGCGTCCATCACCGAGCCGCCGCCGAGGCCGATCACGAAGTCGACGTCCTCCGCGCGGCCGAACTCGACGCCCTCCTGGACGGTGGGCTCGAGGGGGTTGGCCTGGATCTTGTCGAAGAGGACGTGCGCGACGCCCGCGGCGTCGAGCTCCGCCTCGAGCGCGGCGAGCGAGCCGTTCGTGCGGGTGGACTTGCCGTTGGAGATGACGACGAGCGCCTTCTTGCCGGGCAGCTTCTCCTCGTGGAGCTTCTTCAGGACGCCGGCCCCGAAGAGGACCTTGGTGGGAACGTGGAATGTGTAGCTCATGGGATGTCAGGGGTTGAAACGGTTGAAGGGGTTGAAGGGGTTGAAACGGTTGAAGCGGTTGAAGCGGTTGCGGAAGTCGCGGCCTTTGCGTTCTAGAACTCCAAGGCCCACTTTTTGAGGTCGTCCGCGGAGACGGACGCGCGGAAGCGGCGGCCTTCCTTGACCTTCGCCTCGGGGGCGAGGGTCTGGAGGTTGGCGGTGGAGTCGCCCATGCCGCTGCCGCCGGAGGTGGCGAACGGCACGACGGTCTTCCCGGCGAGCGCGGCGGCGTTGCTCTCGACGAACGTGTCGACGATGCTCGGCTCGCGGTACCACCAGATCGGGTAGCCGACGAAGACCGTCGCGTAGTCCGCGAGGTTCGTGACGGCGCCCGCGATGGCGGGGCGGCTCGCGCGGTCGTTCATCTCCAGCGTGCTGCGGCTCTGCTTGTCGCGCCAGTTGAGGTCGGCCTCCGTGTAGGGCGTCTCGGGGACGATCTCGAAGAGGTCGGCGCCGATGGCGGCGGCGAGCCGCTCGGCGACGCCCTTGGTGGTTCCGGTGGCGGAGAAGTAGGCGACGAGCGCCTTGTTCGTGCTGTTCATGGTGGCGGAGTCCGTCTGGTTGGTGGTGGATGCGTCCTGCGCGCAGCCGCAGAGCGGCAGCGCGGCGAGGGCGAGAAGGGTGTGGAGCCTGGTTTTCATCGGGTGGTTTTCCTTTCGGTGGGGCGTGGTGTTGGGTGGCTGAGGAGGGCGCGGACGAAGGAGCGCACGAGCGCCTCCGCGCCGACGGTGGGGAAGTCGACGCCGGCGGCGGTCATCGCGGCGCGCTGCTTCGGCGTGACGGCCGTGTAGGGGTGGACGCCGAAGAGGAACGGGAAGAACGCCCAGAGGAACGCCTCGCGCGCCGCGGGCGCCATCCCGGGGCGGAACCTGGCGAGGATCGCCCGCACGAGGCGGATCGACTCGCCGTAGGAGCGCTTGAACGCGGTAAGGTTCTCCACCCGGCTCCCGGCCTCCATGTCGTAGAGGTTCATCGAGAGCAGGCGGAGCAGGATCCCGCGCCCGCGGAGCGTCCGGGCGAGCGCGTCGGCGAGCGCGGCGTCGTCCGGCGCGCCCGGCCGGGCGAGGAGCCGGGCGAGCGCGGCGTTCCAGCGGTCGTATTCGCGGGCGAAGAGGGCGAGGAAGATCTCCTCCTTCGTCCGGAAGTAGTTGTAGACGGACGGGCGGGACATCGACGTCTCCCGCGCGATGTCGCGCAGCGAGACGGCGTGGAAGCCCGTCGCGGCGTAGAGCCGCTCGCAGGCGTCGACGATCTCCCTCGTCCGGTCCTCCTCGATTCGCTTCGATCTCATTGCGCTCCCGGGCCTCCGCCCGGGCTCCATCGCTGACATCGTGTCAACGGACCGGGACTCTACCCGATTTCTGACACCGTGTCAACAGAAATCTTCGGCCGCCCGGACGGCCTCCGCGGCGGCTTCCCGAACTTTCGATTGGACGCGGAGGGGGAAATTCCGTAGAATGCGGCGACATGATACGCAACGACCTCCTCGCCCTGCTCGCCGCGCTGCCGCTCTGCGGATTGGCGCAGGGCGCCTCCACCAACGAACCGACGGACCCCGCCACGATGAACAGCACGCCCACGCCCCCCGCCGCCGCGCCCGCGGCCGTCTACTTCACCCACGACATCACGCCCGCGGGGCTCGAAAAGGCCTACCGGGCGCTCGGGCGTCCGCTCGAGGGCAGGAAGGTCGCGGTGAAGATCTCGACCGGCGAGGCCGGCAACACGCACTACCTCAAGCCGGAGCTCATCGGACCGCTCGTCCGGTCGCTCCAGGGCGACATCGTCGAGTGCAACACCGCCTACGGCGGCTCGCGCCAGGAGACGCCGAAGCACCGGCAGACCATCGAGGACCACGGCTTCAACGCCATCGCGAAGGTCGTGATCATGGACGAGTTCGACCAGCTCGAGATCCCGTGCCCCGCCGGCTCGACCCACCTAAAACAGGATCTGATCGGCGCGGCGTTCACGAACTACACGGGCTTCGTGGTCCTCAACCACTTCAAGGGCCACATGATGGGCGGCTTCGGCGGCGCGCTGAAGAACCTCTCCATCGGCGTCGCCTCCACGGCCGGCAAGGCGCGCATCCACTCGGCCGGGAAGACCGACGACGCGGGCAAGGTCTGGGGCGACCTGCCGCCGCAGAAGGACTTCATCGAGTCGATGGCCGAGGCGGCGGGCGCCGTCGTGGACTACATGGGCGACCGCGCGGTGTACATCAGCGTGATGAACAACCTCTCGATCGACTGCGACTGCGACGCGCACCCGCACCCGCCGGAGATGGCGGACGTGGGCATCCTCGCCTCGCTCGACCCCGTCGCTCTCGACAAGGCGTGCGTGGACCTCGTCTACGCGTCCGACCCGAAGACGAGCGCCTCGCTCCGCGAGCGCATGGAGACGCGCCTCGGCCCGCACATCCTCGAACACGCCGAGGCCCTCGGCTACGGCGCCAGGGCCTACCGCCTCGTCTCCCTCGACGGCACCGAGCCGCCCTCCACCAAACGCGTGGACTGAAACGGACCGCCATCCCGGGCATGGACGCCAAACGCAGGACGCCCGTCGCGATCGAAGTCCGCGGCGCACGGAAGAACAACCTCCGGAACCTCGATGTCGACATCCCCCTCGGGAAGATCGTCGGCGTCGCGGGCGTTTCGGGGAGCGGCAAGTCGTCGCTCGCGCTCGGCGTCGTCTACGCGGAGGGCTCGCGCCGCTACCTCGAGTCGCTCTCCACCTACACGCGCCGCCGCATGACGCAGGCCGCGCGCGCCGAGGTCGAGGACGTGCTCCACGTCCCCGCCGCGCTCGCGCTGCACCAGCGCCCCGGCGTCCCCGGCGTGCGCTCGACGTTCGGCACGTCGACCGAGCTGCTCAACTCGCTGCGGCTGATGTTCTCGCGCCTCGCCTCGCACCGCTGCCCGAACGGCCACTACCACCCGCCGACGCTCGACGTCGCGGCGGAGCGCGAGCTCGTCTGCCCGGAATGCGGCGCGCGCTTCCTCGCGCCCGGCGCGGAGGAGCTCGCGTTCAACTCGCAGGGCGCGTGCCGGCGGTGCGACGGCACCGGCGTCGTCCGCGAGGTGGACCCCGCCACGATCGTCCCGGACGACTCGCTCACGATCGACGAGGGCGCCGTCGCGCCGTGGCAGTCGCTCATGTGGTCGCTCATGAAGGACATCGCCCGCGACATGGGCGTGCGAACCGACGTGCCGTGGCGCGACCTCACGAAGAAGGAGCGCGACATCGTCCTGCACGCCCCGCCCGAGAAGCGCCACGTCGTCTACCAGATGAAGACCGGCGAGAGCGGCGAGATGGACTTCACGTTCTTCAACGCGTTCTACACCGTCGAGAACGCGCTGAAGAACGTCAAGGACGAGAAGGGGATGAAGCGCGTCGCGAAGTTCCTCAGGGAGGGCCCCTGCCCGGACTGCGGCGGCACGCGCCTCTCGGAGAGGGCCCGCGCGCCGCTCCTGCGCGGCATCTCCCTCGACCGCGCCGCCGCGATGACGCTCGCCGAGGCCGAGGAATGGGTGCGCGGCGTCCCCGCGTCGCTCCCCGCGCCGATGCGGCCGATGGCCGAGCGCATCTGCGAGTCGTTCCACGACACCTCCCGCCGACTTCTCGAGCTCGGGCTCTCCTACCTCTCGCTCGACCGCGCCGCGTCGACGCTCTCCACCGGCGAGCGCCAGCGCGTCCAGCTCGCGCGCGCCGTCCGCAACCGCACCACGGGCGTGCTCTACGTCCTCGACGAGCCCTCGATCGGCCTGCATCCCTCCAACCTCGAGGGCCTCACGGGCGTGATGGACGACCTCGTCGCCGACGGCAACTCGGTCCTCCTCGTCGACCACGACACGCAGGTCCTCTCGCACGCGGACTGGATCGTCGAGCTCGGCCCCGGCGCCGGCGCACGCGGAGGGACCCTGGTCGCCGAAGGCACGCCGGCGCAGCTCGCGAGGAACCCGAAGTCGGTCATCGGGCCCTTCCTGCACGCGGAGAGGATATCTCGCGCAGAGAAGAAACCGCACGCAGAGAGCGCAGAGGACGCAGAGAAGGCGCGCGCTGAGCGTGCGCAGAACCTTCGAACCTTCGAACCTTCGAACC
>JAFPUX010000539.1 GCA_017413145.1 Kiritimatiellia bacterium
GCCGGACGGCCGACGCGCGCGGCCGTGGGGGGGTGCGGCACCCCGCCACGTCCGTGCAAGGGAGACTAGAAGCGCCGCAGGAGGTCCAGCATGCCGCGGTCGAGCCGGTGTCCGCGCCAGTCTTCGTAGCGGACGTCCGCCCGACCGGAATCGAGGACGCCGAACGCGCCGCGCAGATTCCAGAGCGCCCAGCCGAGGCCGAGCTCCTTCCACAGCTCCAGGCAGTGCTCCATCCACGCGAGCACGACGTCGTGCGGCGTCTCCGGCCGGCATCCGAACTCGCCGACCATGCAGAACTCGCCCGCGTCGAGCGCGGGGCGGAAGAGCCCGAGAGCGTCCTCCGGCATCCACGGCGATCCGTAGCCGGGCCGGAGCGGCCACGTCGGCGGTTCCTTCGGGAGTTCCGGCATGGACGGAGCGCCGTAATGCGTGATTTCGTACGGCGCGTAGCCGCGGAACGCCTGGCCGACGGACGAGACGCCGTAGAGTTCTTCGACGGGCTTCGACGCGCAGTCGTTGCCGTCGACCACGACGAACCGCGCCGGGTCCTCCGCGCGGATCGCGTCGAGGAGCGTCCGCACGAGCGGCGGGTAGTTCGCGCCGGCGACGTGTCGCGTGGGCTCGTTCAGGAGGTTGAAGGACAGCGTCTCGTTCGGCACGCCCTTCCAGCGGCGCGACAGGGCCGCCCAGAGACGGCGGGCCGCTTCCTGCGCGACGGGGCTCGTGCCGAGAGGGAACGCCTCGGTCTGGTCGAGGATGCAGTAGCCGGGAATCCGGTGCATCGCCACCTGCACGTGGACGCCGTACTTGCGCCCGAGTTCGATCGCCTCGTCGAGGAGCGAGAGTTTGCGTTCGTCCAGGTTCGTCCAGTCGTCGCCCGTCGTGAGCGCGCGGTAGTCGACCGGCAGCCGCGCGAAGTTGAACCCCCATGCCTCCAGCGCCTCGAACTCCCATTCCGGGAAGGACCCCGCCACGCGAGGGTCCGGCGCCAGACCCTCGGTCGGGGCCCGGAACAGGCCCAGAAGGTTGAACCCGCGCCAGCGCGCGGCCGGAGTCCAGTCGGACGTTTCGCTCATGCCGCGGATTCTAGCAGAATGGTTCCGCGGGCGCAAAACCGCTTTCGCCCCGAAGCCACGCGAATTTTTCCGCTTGACAATTGTTCCGCATTCGTCTAGACTTCCGCGCCATTCGCAACCGAAATGGTTGTGATTAAACACAAACAACCATCCCGTGCGAAAACGGAATCTTTCGAAAACAACCAACAAATCCGTAAAGGAGAAACAACCATGAGCACGATTCACGAAAACATTACCGAACTGGTTGGCAATACACCGCTCGTCCGCATCCGCAAGCTCAACAAGGGCGCCGCGGAAGTGGTCGTGAAGGTCGAGTACTTCAACCCCGGCGGGTCCGTGAAGGACCGCATCGCGCTCGCGATGATCGAGGCGGCGGAGCAGGCCGGCGTCTTGAAGCCCGGCGGCACGCTCATCGAGCCGACGAGCGGCAACACGGGTGTGGGCCTCGCGCTCGTCGCCGCGGTGAAGGGCTACCACCTGATCCTCACGATGCCCGACACGATGTCCGTCGAGCGCCGCAAGCTCGCGGCGGCCTACGGCGCGGAACTCGTGCTCACGCCCGGCAAGGACGGCATGAAGGGCGCGATCGCGAAGGCGGAGGAGTTGCACGCGGCCACGCCGAATTCGATCATCCCGCAGCAGTTCGAGAACCCCGCCAACCCCGAGAAGCACTACCGCACGACCGGGCAGGAGCTCCTGCGCGACGCCGACGGCAAGGTCGACGTCTTCGTCGCGGGCGTCGGCACGGGCGGCACCCTTTCCGGCGTCGGCAAGGCGCTCAAGGAGGCAAATCCCGCGGTCAAGGTCTTCGCCGTGGAGCCGGATACCTCGCCCGTGCTCTCCGAGGGCCACGCGGGCCCGCACAAGATCCAGGGCATCGGCGCGGGCTTCGTCCCGAAGACGCTCGACACCTCGATCTACGACGGCGTGATCCCCGTCTCCGCCGAGAACGCCGGCGCGACCGCGCGCGCGGCCGCCAAGGAGGAAGGGCTCCTCGTGGGCATCTCCTCCGGCGCCGCGCTCTACGCCGCGCTCGAGCTCGCGAAGAAGCCGGAGTTCGCCGGCAAGCGCATCGTCGCCCTCCTCCCGGACACCGGCGAGCGCTACCTCTCGACCTGGCTGTTCGAGTAGCCGCCCCCTCGCGGCGTCCGGGTGCGTGGCGGGGGTCCCACCCCCCCCCGCGACGGAATGCGTGACTACGCGCCGAAAACCGCTTCGCGGAGCTTCTCCGCCGTCACGGGCTTGAGGAGGATTCCGTCGAAGCCCATCGCGGCGGACTTGCCCTGCAGTTCGACGTCCGCCGTGACGGCGACGACGCGCAGGCCGCGCAGCGCCGCGCGCTCGCGGATGGAGTGCACGAATCCTTCGCCGTCCATCACCGGCATCCACATGTCGGTGAGCACCAAGTCGAAGGGTTCGCCGTCCGCGCGTTCGAGGATCTCGAGCGCGGCGCGGCCCTCCGGCGCGGTCTCGATTTGGAAGTCGCCGAGGTTCCTCAGCTGCGCCGAGAGGACCATCAGGTTGATCGGGACGTCGTCCACGACGAGGACGCGCCGCACGGGCCGCGCGGGCGCC
>JAFPUX010000540.1 GCA_017413145.1 Kiritimatiellia bacterium
CGCGCGGGCGGCGGCGGCCGGCGAGCCGGGCGGCGCGGGTTCCGTTCCGCCGAACGCGGCATCCGGCGGCTCGTCGGGCGGCAGGCCCGTCGCCTCCGCGAAACGCTCCCACAGCCTCTTGTGTCGCATGAGCGTCTTGTAGCGGCCGTTCAGGTCGATGTCGAGTTCCACGTGCACGAACGTCTCCGGGTCGAGCCGGTCGCCCGACAGGTGCCCTCGGACGCCCGGCAGGCGGTCCTCGCCGAGGAAGTCCGTGAAGAGGTTCCATCGGATCGTCCGCTGGAGGAGGTGTACGAGGTGGCCGGTTCGCAGCGCGGCTGCGAGGGAGGTGCGCGCGGCCGCCAGCGCGTCGCGGATGTCGGCGATCGCCGGCCTGTCGGACCGGAGCGGCGGACGTGACGCGAACGCGGCCCGCCGCCGCTTGTCGCGAAGCCGTTCCAGCTCCTCCAGCCGGTTTCCGTGGTGATTCCGCTTCGGTTGTTCCGCTTGTCGTTTTTCCCTCGTTTTTCCCATGGGCGCGCATTCTGCCGCAAATCGCCGGAAATGACAATGAGAATTTTTGTCGGGCGAAAACCGGCAATGCATATAATGTCGCCTCATGAAACGCACACACCACACCAACGACCCCGCCGGGCGCACCGTCCCGGCCTCCACCGACGAACCCGTCTACGGCTTCGGCCTCGACGCCATGCCGTTACGCGAGGCGCTCGCACGGCTGTCGGGAACCGATGTCTACTCGGAGCGCACCTCGTCGCTCGCGCTCGCGCAGTTCCTGCTGCCGTCGCCAGGGCTCGACTGGCTGCTCGAGCGCCTGATCCTGTTCTGCAACCGCGACGACGGGCTGGACCCGGTCGACATCGCGCGGTTCTTCGAGTACCCGGTCGAACCCCGGCACTCTCGTACGGGTCGCCCGATTGCGCGGGCGCTGGCATCCATGAGCGACGCAATGTTTCTCGCCGAAGGATTCCGCGCCGCGGTCGAGGGCAAGTGGACCGAAACCGGGCATCGGTACGAAACGGTCCGGGAATGGCTCGCCAAAGGTCGCAGCCGGGCCGTCCTCAACGGATGGCTCGCGGACCTCGACGGCGCGGGCGCGATCCGCCCCGGCTTCGACCGGGACGGATTCCTGGACGTGCCCTACCAGTTGGTGCACCGCGCGGCGTCCGCCAGCCGCGGCGTCCGCCGCGGTTCGCATGTCCGTCCGGCAGTCTGCTACGTCGTCTTCCGCGCCGCAGACGCCTCTCCGGAGGAATCCGCCGCGACGCGCGCCTTCGAGGAAAGCCTCCTCGGGTGCTGGACGGACTGGGTCGACACGGACTCGCTCGAGGTCGTCCTCGTCCGTGTTTCGGTCGTCCGCTGTCCACCGCCCATGGACGGTACGGCCGCCTCTCGCCTCTTTCTCGACATCGCCGCGGGCGCCCGCCCCTACGGATTCGACTGGGACGGCGTCACGCTCCGCCGCCTCTCGGACGTGCGTTCGGCCGGGTGCGACCGAGGCGACGAAACGACCGCCGCCGATTGACTTTTCGCCGTCGCTTCGCCATAATCGGCGGTGCATTCGCGCATTCTCCGACCGACGACTCGAAATGGGACAATTCAACAGCACGAAATACCGCGTGGAACCCGTCTTCAACGAGATCGGGAACTCGCCGGAACAACTGAACAAGTTTTTCCGGCTTTTCTCCCGGAAGGCCGTTCTCCGGAATTCGTTCCGCGTTCCGTCGATCTCGCCGAACGAAAGGGTGGTCGTCCGCTACGGTTCGAAGAAGTCCGGAGTCGAAAGCTCCGGCGAAAAAGTCCTGCCCGCCCCGTCGTGCCGGTTGGAATGGTGCGTCGAGAACTTCAAACCCGAACCGGAGGGCCGGGGCCGTCCGGTGTCCGAATCCGCCGAACCCGCCGGAAAGCGCGCGGACCTGCGTCGCGGCGACCGGGCCGCCATCGAAGAAGCCGAACGGCTTCTCCATGCCGGGAAGCGGTCGGGCTGGTTCGTGCTGGAAGGGCCCACGCATCCCGACATCTACATCGAGACGGAGTCCTTCGTCGCCGTCGGCGAGGCGAAATGGACCGAGCCGAAATTGACGGCCTCCACGAAGTGGTTCCGCGACCGGGACCAGCTGATCCGCCACGTCGACGCCCTTCTGGACCCGGACACGATGCTCGAACTCGGCAACGTCGGGACGCGGAAGGTCTACTCGTTCTTCATCACCGGGAAAGACTACGGATTCGGTCGATACGGGAAACGGGAAACCTTCGCAGCGTCCCTTCCGCACCGAAAGGAGGATGCCGTGGAAACAGCGTTCCGTTCTTTCTTGGGACGGATTTCCTGGGACGACCTGAGGGAGGTCGACGCCTTCCCGACGATCAAATGGAACGACCCGTCCGGTCGTTGACCGCATTGTCCGATCCTTTCCGCCTCTTGCCAGCAATCTCCCGTCTTCCGTCTTCCGACTCATGACCCCATTCGTCCCCCTCCACCTCCACACCACGTATTCGCTGCTCGACGGCGCGTGCAAGATCAAACCGCTCGTCGCCCGCGCCCGCGCGCTCGGGATGCCGGCGCTCGCGGTCACCGACCACGGCGTCCTGTTCGCCCTCAAGGCGTTCTACGACGAATGCCGCCTGGAGAAGGACAAGGCCGGCAACGCGCTCGCGCACGTGAAGCCCATCCTCGGGTGCGAGGCCTACGTGGCGCGCCGCGGCCGCCTCCTCAAGGACCACAACGCGGGCGACCTCTCCGGCAACCACCTGATCCTCCTGGCGAAGAACCTCGCGGGCTACCACAACCTCGTGCGCCTGATCTCGCTGGCGCACGTCGAGGGCTTCTACGGGCGGCCGCGCATCGACCACGAGCTGCTCGAGAAGTACCACGAGGGGCTCATCGTGTCGTCCGCCTGCATCGCGGGCGAGGTCGCGGAGGCGATCGACGACGGGCACTACGACAAGGCGCGCGAGACGGCGCTCTGGTACAAGAACCTCTTCGGCGACGACTACTACCTGGAGGTCATGCTCCACAAGGTCGAGGGCGCGTTCCTCACGCCCGGCGAAAAGGGCACGCAGCGCCTCTACGAACGGCAGCTGCGCGTGAACGAGGCGATGTTCCGCCTCGGCGCGGAGCTCGGGATCAAGGTCGTCGCGACGAACGACACGCACTTCCTCATGAAGGAGGACGCCGAGGCGCACGACATCCTGCTGTGCCTCTCGAGCCAGTCCAAGGAGACGGATCCGAACCGCCTGCGCTACACGCGCCAGGAGTGGCTCAAGGACGGCGACGAGATGGCGGCGCTCTTCCCGGACCACCCCGAGGCGCTCGCCAACACGCTCGAGGTCGCCGAGAAGGTCGAGGAGTACGAGCTGGACGTCAAGCAGGCGACGATGCCGGTCTTCCCGATCCCGGAGTCGTTCGGGACGGACGCGGAGTACGAGCGGAAGTACCCGACGCCCGAGTCGATCGCGCCGTCGTTCGATCCGAAGTCGTTCAAGCGCTTCGAGGGCAACACGCCGGAGGGGCTCAAGGCGCTGCGCCGCATCCTGTTCGAGAGCGACTACCTGCGGCACCTGACGTACGAAGGCGCGGCGAAGCGCTGGCCCGGCGACAAGTTCGACGGCGAGCGCCGCGAGCGGCTCGACTTCGAGCTTTCCACGATCCAGAACATGGGCTTCCCGGGCTACTTCCTGATCGTGGGCGACTACGTCCGCGCCGCGCGCGACATGGGCGTGCTGGTCGGCCCCGGGCGCGGCTCGGCCGCCGGCTCCGCGGTGGCCTACTGCCTCGGCATCACGGACGTCGACCCGTTGCCGTACCACCTCCTCTTCGAGCGCTTCCTCAACCCGGACCGCATCTCGATGCCGGACATCGACGAGGACTTCGACGACGCGGGGCGGGCGCGCGTCCTGGACTACGTCACGAAGAAGTACGGCGCCGACCACGTCGCGCACATCGTCACGTTCGGTTCGATGGCGCCCAAGACGTGCATCCTGGACATCTCCCGCGCGCTCGACGTGCCGGTGCCGGACGCGCGCGCCCTCTCGAACCTCATCCCCGCCGACCCCGGCATCAAGTCGTTCGCGGACGCCTACCGGGCGAGCAACGACCTGCGCGCGATCCGCGAGACGGACGCCGGGACGCCGTTGCAGAAGCGCATCCTGCGCATCGCCGAGAAGCTCGAGGGCGGCGTCCGCCAGCCGGGCGTCCACGCCTGCGGGGTCCTCATCTCGCGAGATCCGCTCATCGACACGATCCCGATCATGCCGACGGACGGCGAGGAGCTCATGAACACGCAGTACGACGGCCACTACGTCGAGCCGATCGGCCTGCTCAAGATGGACTTCCTCGGCCTCAAGACGCTCACCGTGTTCAAGGAGTGCCTCGCGACGATCAAGGAAGTCCGCGGCGTGGACGTCGACCTCTCGTCGATCCCGCTCGACGACCCGGAGACGTTCAAGGTCTTCCAGCGCGGCGACACGACGGGCCTGTTCCAGTTCGAGTCGGACGGGATGAAGAAGAACCTCCGCGAACTGTGCCCCGAGCGCCTCGAGGACCTCGTGGCCATGAACGCGCTTTACCGGCCTGGTCCGATGGCGTACATCCCGCTCTTCATCGACCGCAAGCAGGGCCGCAAGCCGATCGTCTACGAGCACCCGCTCATGAAGGAGTACCTGGAGGAGACCTACGGCGTCACGGTCTACCAGGAGCAGGTCATGCTGCTTTCGCGCCTCCTCGGCGGCTTCACGCGCGGCGAAAGCGACACGCTCCGCAAGGCGATGGGCAAGAAGCAGCTCGCCATGATGGAGAAGCTCAAGGCGAAGTTCCACGACGGCTGCCTCGCGAACCCGCGCTTCATGGAACCCCCGCCCGTGAACGGCGACAAGGAGGCCGCCGAGCGCCTGATCGACAAGATCTGGAACGACTGGCGCGAGTTCGCCAAGTACGCGTTCAACAAGTCGCACGCCGTCTGCTACGCCTACGTCGCCTACCAGACCGGCTACCTCAAGGCGCATTACGCGGCCGAGTACATGTGCGCGCAGATCTCGTCCGAAATCGGCAACTTCGACAAGATGCCCGTCTTCATCGCCGAAGCGGCGGACATGGGCTACGAAGTGCTCGGGCCGGACGTGAACAAGTCGTCCGTCCGGTTCGTCCCGGAGGGGGACCGCCGGATCCGCTACGGCCTCGCGGGCGTGAAGGGCGTCGGCTTCGCCGCCGCCGAATCGATCGTCGAGGGCCGCCGCAAGGACGGTCCGTACAAGTCTCTGCACGACTTCCTCTCGCGGCTCGACGTCGCGGTCAACAGGAAGGCGCTCGAATCGCTCGTGCGCGTCGGCGCGCTCGACTCGTTCGGCTACCACCGCGCCGCGCTGCTCGACGTCCTGCCGCAGGCGCTCGCCCGCGCGGCGTCCGAACGCGAGGACCGCGCGCGCGGCCAGGCCTCGCTCTTCGAGCTCTTCGGCGGCGGGGAGGGCGGCGCGGACCCGGCCGAGGCCGAGGAGGCCGCCGAGCGCGACGCGGCGAACCGCCGCGTCGCGGCGATGCCGCGCCTGGAACAGCTGCTCGGCGAAAAGGAGCTGCTCGGCATGTACCTGTCGGGCCACCCGATTGCCCGTTTCCAGCGCCTCGTCGAACGCTTCACGCCGCTCGCCGGCGTCGACCGCGCGATGCAGAAACTCGACGAGGAAATCGCCGCCGCGCGCGGTACGCTCGGCGAAGTGCCGCTGATGCGCGTGGACGAAGCGGCCTACGCCGGCGGCAAGTCCGATCCGGCCTACCGCGCCGCCAAGGCGCGCTACGACAAGGACTCGCAGGCGCAACGGCAGTTCCGGCGCGCCAAGTCCGTCCCGCTGCGCTTCTGCGCGTTCGTTTCCGCCTACACGCCGCGCCTCGACAAGAAGGGGCGCAACTGGTGCGTCCTGCAGCTCGAGGACGCCGACGCCAAGCGCGAGGTGCCCGTCTTCGCGCGCGACTTCGAGCGCCTCACGGGCGACGGACCGGAGAACCAGTCGCTCCCGCCCGAGGAGCGGCTGCCGCCGCGAACCCCGCCGCAGGCCAACCGCGCCTACCTCTTCGACGCGCTCGTCGAACCGAGTTTCCGGTTCGAGGCGCAGCTCACGATCCGCGACTTCATGCCGCTGGAGGAAGTGCCGGAGCGGTTCGCCCGCAAGGTCGTCGTGACGGTCCCCGCCGAACGCGCGACTCCCGCTTTCCTCAAGGGCGTCCGCGAACTCTTCGAGCGGCACCCGGGGCGCGCGCGCACCGGCGTGCAGCTGCGCCTCGCGGACGGCCTGCGCGTCACGCTCGACTCCGCCGCGGACCTGCGCGTGAACCCCGACGCGTCGTTCCTGGAGGACGCCGAGAAAGTCGTGGGCGGGCGCAACCTGCACTTCGGCGTGGCCGCCGCGCAGACGCCCGGCGGTCCGCTGCGTTTCGACCGCGGCGCGTCCCCGCCGGCCGCGGAGGACGCCGACGAGACGGTCGTCCCGGTCGATCCGGTCCGCGAAACGGCGGAGGACGACGGAGACGCGCCCGTGCAGGAAGAGCTCCTCCTCGAGGACGCGTAGACGCGCTTGCGCGGGACCCGCATCCTTTGATAGAATGCGGTCCCATGAACGAAAAAATCTACGTCGCGACCGATCTCGGCGCCGGCAGCGGACGCGTCATCGCGGGCCGCTTCGACGGTTCCCGCCTCCGCTTCGAGGAGACGAACCGTTTCGACAACTCCCAGACGCCGCTTCCCGGAGGCCTGCACTGGGACATGGTCGCCCTCTACCGGAACATCCTCGAAGGCGTCCGCCGCGCCAAGGCGCTCGGCGCCGAGCCGGCGTCGGTCGGCGTCGACACGTGGGGCGTGGACTACGCGCTCGTCGACGCCGCCGGGCGCCTGACGGGCCTGCCGCACTCCTACCGCGACCCGCGCCTCGACGGCGTGATGGAGAAGACGTGCGCGAAACTCGGCCGCCGCCGGATCTACGATGCGACCGGCACGCAGTTCATGCCGATCAACACGCTCTTCCAGCTCGTGGCGGAATCGGAATCGCCCGCCTCGCAGCTCGACCGCGCCGCGCGTTTCCTCATGGTGCCGGACCTCATGGACTACTGGCTTTCCGGCGTCCTCTCCAACGAAATCACGATCGCCTCGACGAGCCAGTGCCTCGACGTGCGGACGCGCGACTGGTCGTGGGACCTCATCGAGGCCGCCGGCCTGCCGCGGCGGATCTTCGGCGAGCTCGTCCGCCCCGGAACGGTTCTCGGGCCGGTGCGCGGCCTCGAAGGCTACGAAACGAAAGTCGTCGCCGTCGGCACGCACGACACCGCGTCCGCCGTCGCAGCGATCCCGGTCCCGAAAGAGGGCAAATGGGGCTGCCTTTCGACCGGCACGTGGGGTCTCGTCGGCGCCGAGATACCCGAACCCGTCTTCTCGGACGAAGCCTACGAATGCAGCTGGACCAACGAAATCGGCATCACGGGCGGCATCCGGTTCATGAAGAACCTGACCGGCATGTGGATCTACCAGGAGCTGCACCGCGCGTGGAAGGCCGCGGGCGAGGACGTCCCCTACGACCGCATGACCGAAATGGCCGCGAAGGCGAAGCCGTTCGTCTCGTTGATCGATCCGGACGCGCCGGACTTCCAGCGGGCGGGGCACATGGACGAAAAGATCGCCGCGTGGTGCAAGCGCACCGGCCAGCCCGTCCCGGAGAGCAAGGGCGCCTTCGCGCGCTGCGCGCTCGAAAGCATGGTCCTGCGCTACAAGGAACTCTGGACGCAGCTCGAGCGGATCACGGGCGAAAAGCGCGACGGTCTCAACATGATCGGCGGCGCGACGCGCAACGCGCTGCACTGCCGGATGACGGCCGACGCGCTCGGCGTTCCGGTCCTCTGCGGTCCCACGGAAGGAGCCTGCGCAGGCAACGTGCTGGTGCAGATGATCGCCTTGGGCGACCTGAAGGACCACGCCGAAGCCCGCGAACTCATGCGCGTCTCCGACCCGCCGATCGTCTACGAGCCGGATCGGGCGGGCGAGTCCGCCTGGGCGGAGGCTCTGGAACGATTCGGCGCCATGAAGGAGCATGCATGAAAACGGGAATCACCTTCGGCACGTTCGACATGTTCCACTACGGGCACCTGCGCCTCCTGCAGCGGGCCCGGGCGCTCTGCGACCGGCTCGTCGTCGGCGTCTCGAGCGACGAGTTCATCGCCAGCAAGAACAAGAGCCACGGCCTCGCCTTCCCCTACGGACAACGCGCCGCGATCGTCGCGGAGCTGCGGTGCGTCGACGAGGTGTTCAAGGAGGAGTGCGAGGAGAAGAAGGCCGACTACGTCCGCGAACACAAGGCCGACGTCTTCATCATCGGCGCGGACTACGAGGGACGCTTCGACTGGCTCCGGGAGGCCTGCGGCGTCGAGGTCGTCTACCTCCCCCGCACCCCCGGCGTCTCGACGACGGATCTCATGTCGAAGAAAAACCGGTAGGACGTTTCACGGGTTTCCCCATGACGAACGAAGAACTCTGGGCGCGCAGGAACGCGCGCATCGACGAACTGGTCTCGCAGATGACGCTGGAGGAGAAGTGCTCCCAGCTCGTCCACGACGCCCCCGCGATCCCGCGGCTCGGCCTGCCCGCCTACAACTGGTGGAGCGAAGGCCTGCACGGCGTCGGCCGCAACGGCCGCGCGACGGTCTTCCCGCAGGCGATGAACCTCGCGGCGACGTTCGACCGCGAACTCGCGAAAACCGAGGGTTCGATCCTCGGACGCGAGGCGCGCGCGAAATTCAACCTCGCCCGCAAGGCCGGCTGGGAGGGCGACCAGTACCGCGGCCTCACGTTCTGGTCCCCGAACGTCAACCTCTTCCGCGACCCGCG
>JAFPUX010000541.1 GCA_017413145.1 Kiritimatiellia bacterium
CCCGCTCGACCGTTCCGTCCGCGGCGCGGACGGGAAGCTCGGGAATCTGGTTGAACCACGTCGGAACGCCCCGCCGCTCGATGCGGACGAAGAGCGGAACGGCTCCGTCCTCTTCCGCCGGAAGGGGACGCGCCTCGAACGCCGTTCCGACCATCCTCGACGTGAACGCCCGCGGTTCGACGTAGACCGGGGCGTCGCCGGCGCCCCCGACTCCGTTCGTCGCCGCGTAGAAGGCGTAGCGCGTCGGATAGATGTATTCGGTCACGGCGCTGGCGGAGCCGGGCGCGCCCGCGAACGTCGCGACCGTGACATCGCGCGAGACCTCGGCCGTGGTGGCGACCGCCGCGCGGAAGTCCGCCCGGGACGGAAACGAGGCGAGCGCCGTGCCGAACGCGGCCGCGGGGTTGTCTTTCGCGCCGACCGCTTCGAGGAAGGCCGGGAGATTCTCCCGAGGGACGAGAACCGACTCCAGGTCGATTTCGCAGCCCGGCAGGGAGCGGGAGCCGATGGTTTCCAGCGCCTCTTCGAACGCGCGGACGTTCCCGGGCGAACCGCGGAAGAACAGCTTGTCGGGCAACTCGGGAACGAACCGGATGCGGCAGCCGTCTTTCTCCCCGAACCCGAGCGCCGCGAAGAGCGCGACGGCGTTCGCCGTGTCGAGCCGCGGCGCCCCGCGCAGCGGCGGGTAGTCCGTCGCGAGCGAGAGGAACTTGAATGCATCGGGCGCGAGGACGAAGAACCGCGATTCCAGTCCGTCGTCCGCGACGGCCTCCGCGGGCGCGGCTGGCGGGGGGACGGCCGGGGCCTCCGGGAGGGGCGCGGCGGGCGTGCATTCCAGGACGACGAGCGGCGAACGCGTCGTTCCGTCCCCCGCGCGGAAGAACACCACGGAGCCGGGCCAAATGTCCACCGACGTGGCGAGCTTCCGCACGGGGACGAACGGCCGTTCCGGATAGACGCCGTCCGCGCCGGCGGGCGTTTCGGGGGACGGGCGGCCGACGTCCGCCAGGCTGAGTCCGAGCGTGATGCGCCAGTCGCCGGCATTGGACGACAGGGCTTCCAGGACGGGATCGACGGACAGGAAGAGCCCGGACTCCCGTTCTTCGACCGGGGCTTCCGCGCCGTTCCGATACCGGAAGACCGACTTGAGGAAGGAGAACTGCGCCTCCTCGCCGCCGTTCCAGCGTTGCGTCTGCCGGAACGTCGCGAAGCAGCCGAATTCGTTCGTGAGGCGCAGAAGAAGCAGGTCGGCCTGGGGTGCCGTGAAGATCTGCGTGAAGGTTGCGACTTCATCCGAGACCGGCTCGCTGCTGTTGGAATCCGTCCCGGCGAACGCGGCGCGGAAGAAGTCGTTCGAGAGGGCGGCATCGGTGAGTTCGACGAACCGGACCGACAGGTCGAGCGGGACGGCGGGCGCGTTCGTGGCGGGGTCCTCCGCCCGCGCCACAACGAGCGACGCGAGGACGAGGAATGGGACGAGAAAGACGATGCGTTTCATTGCGGGCGGGTTGGGGCGAGGTTTTCGGGATTGTCCACAAATCTCAAATGTTCACAATTGTCCACAAATGGCACAGTCAATTCGCCGCGAACTCCGCGGACTCCGCGTGTCAGTTGGCGAGGACGACTTCGCGGATGTCGTAGGCGGGCGGGCCGGGGGCGTCGGAGACGACGCGCACGTCGCGGATTGGATTGGAGAAGACGATGGTCTTCACGAGCGAGGCGGGGGTGACGGGGGCGAGGCGCCGCCAGGTCGTTCCGTCCGACGTCGCCTCGACCCACGCCGTCGCGGCGTTCCCCGCGCGCGGCGACGGAACGCAGACGACGGTGACCTTGTACGACGGCGGCCGCGCGAGCGCGGCGAGGAGCGCGGGCGGGACGTCGTAGACGCGGCACTCGAGGGGAGCCGCCGCCGCTGGCGGCGGAGATTGTGCCTCTGCGAGCTCTGCGCTCTCTGCGTGAGACTTCGACTCCGCGGACTCCGCGGACTCCGCGTGGGGTTTGGTCTCTGCGTTCTCCGCGTGAGGTCCCAGCTCCGCGACCCCCGCGTGCAGGGCGAACCCCAGCGCGACGAGCAGCGCGCCGGCGCCGCCGCGAACCCAGCGCGGGAAGGGACGCCGCTCCGCGTTCCAGCGGTAGCCCGCGCCGCGGACCGTCTCGAGGCAGCGCCCCGCGCGGCCGAGCTTGCGGCGGACGGCGACGACCGTCGTGTCGATCGTGCGCGCCTGGACGTTGCCGCCGCCCTCGCCGTGCATGTCGCGGAGAATCTCCTCGCGGGAGAGGCAGCGTCCGGCGTTGCGGACGAGGGCGCCGAGCATCGCCGATTCGACCGGCGAGAGGCCGAGGTCGCGTCCGCCGGCGAACGCGCGGCCGGACTCCTGTTCGAGCAGCAGCGGACCGCTCTCGATCGTGTCCGGCGCGACGCGCGGCGCGAGCGCGGCGAATCGGAAGCGCGCGGCGACGAGC
>JAFPUX010000542.1 GCA_017413145.1 Kiritimatiellia bacterium
CGTCTGGGCCTACGACTGCTCGGCGGAGGGCGAAATCCGCGGGGGCACGACGGGCGGACTCGTCGGCGAGGCCAGCGGCGGCCGCTACGAGCGCTGCTCGTTCGAGGGAACGATGCGCCCCGACCGCAGCAGCGTCTCCGGTTGTTTGAACGGCGGTCTCGTCGGCGAGGCCTCGAACACCGTCTTCCGCGCCTGCACGACCGTGGTCGAACTACTCGACAGCAAAGCGGCGTCCGCGGGCGGCGCGGCCGCCGTGACGTTCGGGAACACCGCCTTCTACGACTGTTCGGCCACGGTCGAGGCGGCGGTGCCCATCGGCCGCTTCGGCGGATTCGTCGGCTGGACGGCCGGCGCGGAGATCTTCTCGAACTGCACGGCGTCCCTGACCGCCATTGCCACCCCCGTCATCAACTACGATGCCGGCACCACCAACATCTACAGCCTCACGACCGGCGGCTTCGCGGCGAGCGTCGCCTCCGACGGCGCGCTCTTCGTCGACTGCACCGCCTCCGCGGGGGGCGGCGACCTCAAGGCCGGCTTCTACTACAACCAGGCGCCGTATTCGCAGAACGTCGCGGTCGGGAGCAACACGTTCCGCCGCTGCCACGCGGTGGATTGCGCCGCCTCGTATGCCGGGTTCTGCTCAAGCGCGTGGAACTGCGCGTTCGAGGGCTGCCAGGTAGCGGGCGGAACGGGCGTGGCGGGCTTCGTCTTCGCCGCCGGCGGGCGGCCGGACGACTCGAGCTCCAGCAGCTACGCCTACGAGCAGACCTCCACGTTCGAGGACTGCTCCGTCGTCGGCACGCGGGTGCGCTACGGCTTCGTCGCCAACGCGAACACCGGCGACAAGAACGGCAGCACCAACGTCTTCCGCCGCTGCCGCGCGGGCGGGAACTTCGGCTATCACGCGAGCAGCCTCAGCGGCTACGAATGCGGTTTCGCAGGCGGCGCCTACAAGGGCTCGCTCTTCGAGGACTGCGTCGGCTACGGCCTCGTGACGACGGAGGGGAACAGCAGCGAATCAACCTACGGGTTCGCGGAGGGAATCTACGCGGGCGCCACGGTCCGCCGCTGCGTGGGCGCGCTGCTGCCGCGCGACTACAACAAGTCGGGCGCGGGCTTCGCCCAATACATCGCCTACGGGGCGACGGTGGAGGACTGCTACTCCGTTTACGGGCCGCGCGCGGCCGCCGTGGAACCCTACACCGACCAGAACTGGCGCTACGGCATCCAGGGCGGATTCGTCACGCGCACGCACATCGGCTATCGCGAGGGCGACGACCCCATCGCGCGCTGCTTCGCGCTCTGGCCGCTGCCCGTGCCGCAGAGCGGCAATAGCTACTGCGGCGCCTTCTGCGGCGTCACGCCCTACGCCGACTATCCG
Source organism: Kiritimatiellia bacterium (assembly GCA_017413145.1). Lineage (GTDB taxonomy): Bacteria > Verrucomicrobiota > Kiritimatiellia > RFP12 > UBA3636 > UBA3636. Next base: position 1,385 of record JAFPUX010000542.1, read on the forward strand.
CCGTTCTTCCAGGACTGCTACCGCCCGGCCGAGGCGGCCGTGGACGACTGCCACGACGCGGACGACGAGAACGTCGCGGCCTTCACGGCGGCGCAGTTCGCGAACGCCACCGGCGCGACGATGCCGAACTACGACTTCCGGAACGTCTGGCACGCGCCGGGCGGCGTCGCCTCCAGCCCCTACCTCGACGCCTCGGTGAACACGAACGGCGAGTTCTGGACCTTCGCCGCGATGGCGTCCGGCGAGGGGCGCATCCTCGTGAACGGCGAGGCGCCGAAGGAGTCCTACCCCGCGGGCTCGGTGCTCACGATCGAGGCCATCCCCGACAACCCCGACCTTCCCTTCACGGGCTGGCTGGGCGACAACATCGCCGACCCCGCCTCGCGCGTCACGACCTACACGGTGAGGAACGTCGGCGCGTTCGGCGCGACGTTCGGCATCCCGATCTGGACGGTGGACGACTGGACGAACAAGATCGCCCTCGTGAACGTTTCCAACCCGAGGGAGACCTACGCGCTGATGTCCGACCTCGACTTCACGGGGCTCAACCGGGACCACTACTATGTCGGTCCCTTCCAGGGCAAGTTCTTCGGGCTGGGCCACACCATTTCCGGCGTCGTCGTCACGAACGGCAGCACCAAGTCGACCTTCGCGCTCTTCTCCTCGGCGTCGTCCGGCGCGGAGATTCGCGACCTCACGGTCGAGTCGTCGACCGTGACGAACCGCAACAACGCGATCTACATTGCGGGCCTCGTGAACGAGGTCGGGAGCGGCGTGCTCATCTCCAACTGCCATGCGAGGGCGGACTGGCAGGGCTGCTACACCGATTGGCTCTTCAGCGGCGCGTATCCGGCCTGCCAGTTCTACGGCCTCGCCGGGTCGGTGAGCGGCGCGGGCATCCGTATCGTGGACTGCTCGGTCGAGGGGACGCTCGCGGGGATGACCGAGGCGTGCGGGTTCGTCGGCAGCGTGGACATGAACGGCGGCGAGATCGCGCGATGCGCGGTCTACGCGAACGTCTCGGCGTCCACGAACCGCACGGGCGGCGCCGCCGCCGGCTTCGCGGGCTCCCTCACGCTCGAGGGCGGCGCGGTCGTGCGCGAGTGCCTCGCGGCGGGTTCGGTGACCGCCTCCGCCACCGGCTCCGGCTTCGCGAACTCGATCACCTTCCGCGATTCGGCGTCCTCCATCCGCGACTGCTACTCGACGATGGAGGTCTCGACCAACAACAAAAACTATTACGCGAACGGCTTCGCCGACACGATCAGCGGCGCCTACGACGACGCCGGCGCGCTCGTCACGAACTGCTGGTTCGGCGGCTCGGTGCGCGGCGGCAACCAGCAGTCCGCCTTCGCGCGCAGCGTGGACGACGCCACGCTCTCGAACTGCCGCTCCGTCGCCGCGGCGGGGTCTCCGGCCTCGGCGACCGCCGGCGTCGCGTCGCTCGCGCCCGACGCCGCCCGCGCCGCCGCCTCGTGGACGGGCTTCGACTTCGACGACGTCTGGTCGCTCGCCGAGGGCGCCACGACGCCCTACTTCGCGTGGTCGCTCACGACGAACGGCGCCTTCCGCGTCCTCGCGCAGGAGGAGCCCGACACGGTCATCGCGCACCCCGCCACGGCCGCGCCGGGCGGCGCCGCCGCCATCGAGGCCGCCGCGGAGGACGCCGACCTCTTCTTCTGCCAGTGGGCGGGCGGCGCGACCTACACCAACGCCGCCGTCAACCCGTCGGCGGCCCTCGCGGACAACCACCGCGCCGTGCGCTGCGTCTGGGGCAAGGCCATCTCCACGCCCGAGCAGCTCGCCGCCATCGCGGACGATCCCGCCGGCA
>JAFPUX010000543.1 GCA_017413145.1 Kiritimatiellia bacterium
CGCGCCCGCGCCGGAGCCCGGGGAGCCGGACGGCTACGGCGCCGTGCCGCCGCTGCCCGGCGAAGCGCCGGAAGCGGAGCCGCTTCCCGAAGAAGCTCCGGCCGCGCCGGAACCCCCGGCGGCGTCCGCCGGCGCCGTGCAGGTCGAGATGGCGCGCATCCAGCGCCCCGGCTTCGCCATCTCCGGCTCGGTCGCGTTCTCGGACGGCGTGAAGGGCGAATGGGGCCTCGACAACTACGGCCGCCTCTCGTTCGTGTTCCCCGACAACAAGGGCTACCGCCCGTCCGCCGCCGACCAGCAGGCCTTCATGGAAAAACTCCGCGGTCTGCTCGAAGCCGGCTATTGACGCCCGCGCCGCTCCCGGAAGAGACGCTCCACGGCGACGAGTCGTTCGTGGGTGTGGGTTCCGCCGGCGAGAATCGCCTCGGGATAGAAGTGGAGCCGGAACGCGCGGAGCGCGGCGGCCGGGTCGGAGACGTCGTAGCCGATCGAGGCGAGCAGGTCCGCGTCCGTGGCGTCGCCGGATTCGAAGCGGTCCGTCCAGAGCCCGACGCCCTCGGCGGCCAGGCGCCGCCACGGGAACGCCGCGCCGGGGTCAACCTTGCGGGTCGGCGCGACGTCCGAATGCCCCACGACGTCCGTGATGGCGTGCCGCTCCATGATGCCGCGGCACAGGTCGCGGACGGCCGCGACCTGCGCGTCCGGATAGGCGGGCTGGCTGTTGGCCCTCCCGGGGCCGGCGTTCACGATCTCGATGCCGACGGACGCGCTGTTCACGTCCGTCTCCCCGCGCCAGAAGCTCACGCCCGCGTGGCGGGCGCGGCGGTCCTCCGGCACGAGCTGCACGACCTCGCCGTCGAGCCCGACGACGTAGTGCGAGCTCACGGGATGCGGCAGGGCCGGATCGGTCAGGATCCGGACCGCCCGCTCCAGCGTGGGCGTCTCCGTGTAGTGCAGGACGACGATCGAGACCGGCCGCGTCCGCTCGGAATGGTTGGGTGACTGGATGAAGCGCATGGCGGGAACGAACCGGGGCGTCACCGCCGCGCGAGGATCCAGTCGAGGAGACCCCGCCGGTCCATCGTGCCGGCGGCGACGGCGAGACCCGCCGCGGCGATGTCCGCGTCCGTCGCGCGGAGCGGGACGCCGTTCGTTTCGAGGAACGAGAGCATGACGAGCAGGCCGATGCGCTTGTTGCCGTCCACGAACGCGTGGTTCGAAATGAGTGCGTGGCCGAGTGCCGCGGCCTTCTCCTCCTTGGTCGGATGGAGGTCCTTCCCGCCGAACGTCTGGAAGGCGGCCGCGAGCGCGCTTTCAAGAAGCGCTTCGTCGCGGACGCCGGGATCGCCGCCGCTTTCCTGCGCGACGAGCTGGTGCAGCAGGAGCACCATGTCCTTCGTCGGGGCGATCATTTCGCGAGCTCCAGAAACGCGGCGCGGTGGTTGCGCAAGATCCGGCGCGCGACGAACTCGTAGCGTTCGGCGGCGGTCATTTCGATTTCCGGGAGGGCATCGACGTCGACGAGCCGGAACTTCGGGCGGTTGTTCTTGAACAGGAACACCTCGCCCGTCTTCTCCGCGAGGTGCGCGACCTCGGAGAAGTTCCGGCTCGCCCGCGAAATCGGGACGATGTTTTGACTGTTGATGAGCATGTTCGTTCCTTCGCCCGGGCATTCTGCTAAAATTTTAGCTAAAATTCAAGCGGAATTTTCGTTCCCCGTTCGCCCGTAGCGGTTTCGCACTTCGGCATCAAACCGCGCTGGGCGGCTTCGGCCGGGTGGCGCGGGCAACGCCCGCGCCACCCAGCCGCTTGATTCACAACCGCTTGAAAACACGGTTGTCCGACCGTAGTTTATCAATGCCGATCCGCTTCAATCACGCCGTGGGTGATTTTCGGATTTCACCTTGTATGATTTTCGGGTTTCGGATGCCGGATGCCGCCGGCGAAACCCGAATCCCGGCTCCCGAATCCCGCCGGGCAACCTTGATATCCGCTTGCGACCGGAATCCGGATTCGGTAGAATCCTTGGCATGAAACCGAGGCCAACGGTCTTGTTGATCGTCGCCGGTTGTGCGATGGCGCTGGCGGAAGGGTGCTTTCTGCCCGTGCCGTGGCATTGGAAGCACCAGGATTCGTTTTCGGGCTTCGTCCTGGACCGGGAAACGGGGAAACCGGTCGAGGGAGCGACCGTCTGGTCCCGCGGCGAGGGGACCTTCCCGGCCTCCGCCGTCACGGGCGAAACGGGCGCCTGGACGCTCCCCGAAGTGTGGGACTGGCATTTCGGCTACTGTTGCGTCGGGTGGGGGGACGGAACCTGCCTTCCCTACACCGGAAGAAATCTTGCCAGGGTTTATCTCGACGATCTGACGGTTTCCGCCCCGGGATACCGGACGCTGGAAATTCCCGATTTCCACGAATGGGAGGGACGGAAGTGGTTCTTCGACCACGGATGGCTCTACGATTCGAGGTCGAACCCCCTGTGCCATCTCGATGAATTCGTGCCGATGGCCGATCCGACGGCCGTTCCGTTTGCCGATCAGCTTGCGAATGTCTCCAAGACCAACGGACTGATCGTCGTCCGGCTGGCGCCGGAACCCGAACGGACGAAACCCGAGGAAAGCCCGTGAAGATGCTCTCCTACAGCTCCGTCTGCCGGTCCGGGTCGGGCGCCGGCGCGTTCTTCGCGAGCATCCTCGTGTGGGGCGTCGGGATGGGCTGCTTCGGCGCGGTGTTCAACAATTTCCTCGTCGAGATCCACGGCGTCACGGGGACGCAGCGCGGCCTGCTCGAGTTCCTGCGCGAGACGCCCGGCGTGCTGCTCGTCGCGATCCTCGCGGCGCTGCACCGCTTCTCGGACTGGAAGGTCCTCCGCATCGGCACGGCGTGCTCGCTCCTCGCCGCGCTGTTGCTGATTTTGCCCGCGCCGTTCGCGGGCGCGGTTGCGGTCATCGCGGTGTGGGCGCTCGGCGAGCACCTCGTGATGCCCGTGCGCCAGTCGATCGCGCTCTCGATCGCGCGGGACGGGCGCAGCGGCGAGTCGCTCGGCATCGTGACGGGCGCGGTGAGCGCCGGCACCGTGGCGGGGTCCGTCGCCGTCGCGGCCGTGTTCTTCTTCGGCTCGCGCCTGCTCGGCCCCGGGCGGGCGCGCCTGCTCTACGACGCCGTCTTCGCGCTCGTCGCGCTGCTCCTCGCGGCGAGCCTCGCGGTCGCGTCGTCCGTGCGCGAACCCGGCGTCGCGAAACGCGCGCGGCCGTCGTTCTACTTCCGGCGCAAATACTGGCGCTTCTACGTGCTGGAGCTCTTCTACGGCGCGCGCAAGCAGGTCTTCTTCACGTTCGGTCCGTTCGTGCTCGTGAAGCTCTACGGGATGCCGACGCAGCGCGTGGCGGCGCTCTTCGCCGTGTCGGCGTTCATCACCGCGCTCTGGGGCGGACGCCTCGTCGGGCGCCTCGTCGACCGCTGGGGCTACCGCAACGTGATGATCTGGGACACGGTCGTGCTGTTCTTCGTGTGCCTGCTCTACGGCTATGCGAAGGACTGGTTCCCGCTCCCGGTCGCGACGGCGGTCGTGTGCGCGAACTACGTCCTGGACGCCGTTCTCTCGAACGCCTCGATGGCGACGAACCTCTACGCGCGCACGCTGTCCGACTCGCAGGAGGAGCTCACGGCGACGCTCACCTCGGGCATCTCGATGAACCACGTCGTCACGGTCTTCTTCGCCCTCGTCGGCGGGCTCGTCTTCGACCGCTACGGCGCGGGCGTCCTCTTCGCCTTCGCGGCGCTCATGGCCCTCGCCAACAGCGCCTTCGCGCTCACGGTCCCGAAGCCCATGCGCAAGCCGGCATGAGAACGGATCCGATCGGCATCGTTCCCTTCGTCTCCGTCACGGGCCGCCCGACGGAGGCGGCCGTCCGCGCGACGGTCGAACGCGTCGCCGCGTCGGGCGCCGGGGCGCTCATGCCCTATGCCCGCGCCGGCCTCGAAATCGGCTACCTCGGCGAGGAGTGGCTCCGCGCGATGGCGTGGTTCTGCCGCGAGGCCGCCCGCCTCGGCCTGAAGGTCTGGCTCTACGACGAATTCTACTGCCCGAGCGGCACGTGCCGCGGACGCGTCCCCGCCGAGAACGACGCCTGGCGCTACGCCGAGGGCGGCGTCTTCCCGCGCCCCGGCGGCGGCTGGGACTGGGCGACCGCCCTCGGCCCGCGCGGCTGGGTGAACGTCTGCGAGCCGGACGCCACCGCCCGCTTCCTCGCGCTCACGCACGAGGTCTACGCGGAGCGCCTCGCGCCGTGGCTGGCCGACGGCACCGTCGTCGGCGTCTTCACCGACGAGCCCGGCCACCACGTGCGCGTCGACTTCCCGCGCGGCGAACCGGCCGCGCGCTTCCGCGTCTGGTCCGGGCTGGAGGAGGAATACGCCGCCGCGACGGGCCGCGCGTTCCGCGCCGACGTGGAACGCTGGCTCGACGCCGGCCGCCCCGCGGACGGTCCCGCGGCGGACGTCTGGCCCGCCTATTCCCGCCTCCACGGCGCGCGCTTCCGCCGCTCCTACCTCGACCCGATCCGCCGCTGGTGCGACGCGCGCGGACTCCTCTTCGCCGGCCACCTCTACTCCGAGCACGACCCCGCCGACTCCGTCCGCTGCAACGGCGACCCGCTCCTCGCCCTCCGCGCCTTCTCCGTCCCCGGCATCGACGAAATCTACACGCAGAGCGATGCGGCGCGAGCCGAATGGAACACGCTTGCGCTTCTCCGTTCCGCGGTCGCGAAATCTCACGCGGAGTTCGCGGAGTCCGCGGAGTTTCTTGTTGGGTTTCATCACGCGGAGTTCGCGGAGTCCGCGGAGTTTCTTGTTGGGTTTCATCACGCGGAGTTCGCGGAGTCCGCGGAGTTTCTTGTTGGGTTTCCTCACGCGGAGTTCGCGGAGTCC
>JAFPUX010000544.1 GCA_017413145.1 Kiritimatiellia bacterium
GCGCCGTCGGCGACCCACTGCGCGGCGGGCGAAACCGATCCGCCCGCGCCGGCCGACGCCGAAACGAGGTGCCGGACCTCCCAGTTCCAGACGAGCTTCATGCCGCCGGAACCGGCGTAGTCGACGCGGCAGGTGCGGTCGTCCTCGCCCGCCTCCGGTTCGGCGGACGTGCGGAGGAGCGTCTCCGCGCCGTCCGCGACGGCGTAGAGGCTCCACCCCGTGCAGAAGGCGCGCGTGCCGGACGAAAGCTCGACGGACTCCGGCGCGGAGAAGGCGTGGACGCCGGCGGCGGGGGATTCCGTCCGGCCGTACGCGGGCGAGCCGCCGCCGGCGTATCGCGACGGCGAGCCCTCGACGAGGATGAAGTCCGCGGGCATGCGCGCGACGGCGCCGAAGGAAAGGAAGCCTGCGCCTGCCTGCGTGTCGTATTCGGCCTGGATCCACTCCGCCGACGGAACGGCGCCGAGCAGGCGGCATTCGTCCACCGAGCCGACGAGCTGCGAGCCCGCGTCCATCGCGTAGCCGCCGATGGCGAGCGGCTTGCCGTTGTCGAGCGGCGCGGCGGCGTACGTGTTCCGCTTTTTCAAAACCCCGTTCTCCCAGAGGGCCGCCGTGTTGCCGCCTTCGTAGACGATGCAGACGTGGCGCCAGCCGTGGCCGGCGAACGCGGGACTCGGAGCGTACGCGGCGATGTTGGCGCCGGACGCGCCGCGGGCGATGAGATTGTTGTTGCCCGGCTTCCAGAGCGTCTCCCAGCCGTTCTGGTCGGCGTAGTCCGCCTTGCGCGAGAAGAGCCGGGCGTCGCCGCTTTGCGCGGCGGAGACGTCGAACCACCCCGAGACCGCGAACCGCTCGCCGACGTTCAGCGCCGTGCGGAACGGGACGGAGAGATACGAGAGCGCGGAGGATGCGGCGTTCGTGGCGCACTGCCGCCCGTTGCCGACGGGTCCCGCGACGGCGACGCACGCGTTCGCCGCGTCCGGGCCGGACGGAACGGCGTCGAGCCCGCGCGCCGCCGAGTCGGCGACCGCGCCGTCCGACTCCGCCATGTGCCAGACGCCGACGTAGCCCGAGGGACGCCAGACGGAGCCGTCGGTCTGCGACGCCGGCTGCGACGCCGTGGCGGGGTCTCCCCAGGTCGCGGCGAACGCGAAGCCGTTCGTGAGCACGGGCACGCGCACCCAGACGAGCGACTCGCCGTTGGTGTTCCAGGACTCGATCTCGCGCGGGAAGGCGGTCTCGCCGTCCGCGTCCGCGAACACGAGGTCCGCGCCGTCCGCGGCGCAGTCCGCGTAATGGAAGCCGGACACGGCCGTTTCCGAGAGCCGCACGAGGACCGGGAAGTTCGTGAGCGGCGCCGTTCCCGCGTACCCCGCCACGCCGATCTCCGCCTGCCACCGCGGCGCGGCCGGCGCGACCGACGGCACGAGCGCCGCCAGGGCGGACGCGAGCGCGGCAGAACGGATGGACGTGGGGATGCGCATGGCCGTCACTCCGCGTTGAGCTGTCCGGGGATGCCGGCGCCGCCCTCCTCGGCGCCGCAAAGCGGCATCAGCGCATAGCCGTCCGGATCCCCGCCGGAGACCTTGAGGTCCACGACCTTGCCCTGCCGCCACGCGATGTCGACCGTGTACCCGCCCTGCGCCCGGAGGCCCTTCACGCTGCCGTCGGGCCATTCGTCCGGCAGCGCGGGCAGGATGCGGAGCAGGACCTTCCCGTCCTTCGTGCGCTCGTGGCTCTGGAGGAGCATCTCAGCGATTCCGGCCGTGCACCCGAAGTTGCCGTCGATCTGGAACGGCGGGTGCGCGTCGAAGAGGTTGGGGTAGGTCCCGCCGCCGGGCCTTGCGTAGGGCGTCCCCTTTTCGCCGACGAGCGCGAGCTGGTTGCGGAGGATTCCGTAGGCCCGCTTGGCGTCGAGCAGCCGGGCCCAGAGGCACACGCGCCAGCCCATTCCCCAGCCGGTGGACCGGTCGCCGCGATGCTCCAGCGAGACGCGGGCCGCCTTGAACAGCTCCGGGGTCTCCAGGGCGGTGATCTGGGCGGACGGGTAGAGTCCGTAGAGGTGGGAGACGTGGCGGTGGGTGTCCTTCGGGTCGTCCCAGTCGCGGCTCCACTCCTGGATCTGCCCCCACCTCCCGACATGGTACGGCTCGATCTCGTCCGCGAAGGCGAGCAGCCGCTCCGCGTAGGCCTCGTCCCCGCCCAGGATCACGGTGGCCCTGGCGACGGCGGTGACGATGTCGCGCGCGATCGCGTGGTCCATCGTGTTGCCCGGGCCGATGGCGACGTTCAGCCCGGGGATGCGGTTCTCGGGGCTGTTCGAGGGCACGAGCGTGAACTTGCCGGTTTCGGGGTCGCGGACCATGTACGAGAGGTAGAACTCCGCCGCGCCCTTCAGCGTCTCGTAGCGGGCGGCGAGGAAGTCCCTGTCGAGCGTGTAGAGGTAGTGCTGCCAGACGTGCATGGCGAGCCATGCGCCGCCGGACGGCCACGTGCCGCAGCCCTGCGGGCCGGCGGGGTTCGAGATGCGCCAGAGGTCGGTGTTGTGGTGGGCCGTCCATCCGCGCGCGCCGTAGACGTCCCGCGCCGTGTCCGCGCCCGTCACCGCCAGTTCGTCGCACATTCTCCAGAGCGGCTCCGCGAGGTCGCCGAGGCCGGTCGGCTCGGCTGGCCAGTAGTTCATCTCGGCGTTGATGTTGAGCGTGTAGTTGCCGGACCACGGGGGCCAGCGGCTGTCGTTCCAGATGCCCTGGAGGTTCATCGGCTGCGTCCCGGGCTGCGAACCGGAGATCATCAGGTAGCGGCCGAATCGGAAGAAGAGCTCGACGAGCCGCGGGTCGCCGCGGTCGGCGAAGTCCGAGAACAGCCGGAAGGTCGTCCGCCCCGGCGCCGGGTCGCCGCCGAGGGAGAGCGTGCAGCGGTCGGCCTGCGCGCGGTAGAACGCCGAGTGCGCGGCCTTCGCCTTGTCGTACGGCACCTTCATCGCCGCCTCGAGCCGTCTCTCGGCCTCCGCGTGCTCGTCGCCGGAGACGTCGCGGAAGTTCCTGTAGTTCGTCGCGACCGACACGTACAGGATCGCCTCGTCCGCGCCGTCCACGGCAAGGACGCCGTCCTTCGACGCGACGGTCCCGCCCTTGGCCTTGCAGGCCACGATGCCCTCGAAGTGGAGCTTCCCGGCGCCCTCGGTCTTGTCGCGGTAGACGATGCGGTCGCCTTCCGAGACGACGGCCCTGCCGTCCCATGGCGGCAGGATGCGGACCTGGAAGGAAACGGCGCCGCGCCGGGACGCCTTCACGCGCCAGACCACGACGTCGTCCGTGAAACTCGCGAACGCCTCGCGCTCGAACCGGACGCCGTCGCGCTCGTATTCGACGCGCGCCACGGCGTCGTCGAGCGAGAGCGAACGCCTGTATCCGTTCGTGGCGCCGTCGCCGCCGAAATCGATCTCGAGCTTCCCGAAGTATTCGTACGCGGCCGCCCCGCGGTAGCCCCCGGGGAGCGTCTTGGTCACGCCCGCGTAGTCGCCGGCGAAGACCTGCTCCCGCGCCTTCGCGAAGGTTTCGGGCGGAAGGCCGCCGGTGATGTTCGGACCGGGGCCGCCGGACCAGATCGTGTCCTCGTTGATGGGAACGAGCTCCTTCCCGACGCCGCCGTAGACCATGGCGCCGAGACGCCCGTTGCCGAGCGGGAGCGCCTCGGTCCAGACGGCGGCGGGGGCGTCGAAGAGCACCTCCATTCCGGCGGCGCCCCGGGCGTCCGCCGCGAGGCTCCCGCACGGGAGAACGGTCGCGGCGGCGATTGCGGCCGCGGCGGCGGCGAACGACGGGGCCGCGGTGCGGCGCGGGCGGTCGGGGCGGGTGTCCATCGCGTGTCCTCCGGCGTCCTTTCCGGTCGTTCGATCTAGCGGCGGTGCGGGAGCTCGGCCCGCTCGACGGCGCCGGTGGCGAGCGTGTTGCCTTCGAAGACGAAGTCGAGCTTCTTGGTCGGGTCGTTGTCCCGCTTGAGGTAGCCGTTCGCCGACATCGTGCTGCAGCCGACGAGCGCCGCCACGCCTTCGCCGACGGTGCAGTTCCGGAACTCGATCGAGCCCGGCCACTGGTCGCCGGACGACGAGCGCCAGTCGAAAAGATCGACGAACTGCCCGCACGAGCCGTCCGAGCTCCCGATCCGGCAGCGGTCGAAGCGGAACGTCCCGGTCGCGTAGGTCCCGAACTTGATCCAGTGCCCGCCGGTCGCGTCGAAGGTGCAGTCCTCGCAGGAGATCGAGCTCGGGTTGGTCCAGTAGCCGGACATGGCGCTTCCGCCCGCGAACGTGCAGCGGCGGAACTTCACGGACGCCGTCTGCAGGCCGCCGAAGACGCAGTCCTCGAAGGTGCAGTCCTCGAAGGTCTGCTCGCCGCCGTTCACCCCGCCGAACTCGACGCCCTTGAACGAGCAGCGCTCGAAGAGGTTCGTCCGGTTGACGATGCGGAACCTGCCGCCCTCCATGGCCGCGCCGGTCCAATGGCCGGAGTCGAGCCGCTCGATCGTGCAGTCGACGAAGCGCGTGCCGAACACCTCCGGAATGGAGACGTTGCGGCCGGTGAAGACCCCGCCGACGGCGCGCGCGTTCGAGCCGAAGCGGACCGTGAACGGATTCGCGGGGTCGGCAACCGAGCGGTCGAGGTCCGAGAAGGCGAAGTACCACCCTTGGTACGAGCTTCCTTCGGCCGGCACCTCGAGCGCCTTCGAGTAGACGTTGCGCTCGAACCGGCCGTAGCCGGACCGGTGTCGCCTGCCGCACTTGAACACGCCGACGTCGATCTCGTTGTCGCGCACGCACGGCGAGTAGGTGCGCGGCCAGAAGTAGAGGCCGCACTTGTTCTTCTCGAAGACGAAGTTGTGGCCCGCGCACGTGAGCAGGCGGTTGTTGACGGGGTTTTCCTCGCACCGGTTGCCTCGGAAGGTGGCGTCGCGCATCATGTCCCAGCCGTCCTCGGCGTCGAACGCGCACTTCGCCGCCGACTCGCCGCTGTGCGTGAAGAGGTTGTCCTCGAAGAGGAAGCCCTGCATCGCGCTCGCGGCGTAGCCGACGCAGCGGCAGCGGTCGAAGACGCAGCCGCGGACCGTGCAGCCGATCGGGATGTGGAAGAGCGTCGTCACGATCCGCGCGTCGTTCGCCTCCTTGGGCTCGTCGGCCGCGAGCGAGACGCGCAGGAACGCGGCGCCCTCCGGGATCGGCACGGGGCGGTACTGGTGGATCGTCTCGGAGCACAGGAAGTTCTTCTCCGCGTCGTACCAGCAGCCCGTGAGCTGCCACGCCTTGCCGCGGACGCCCTGGTAGCCGAGGTAGGCGGAGACCTGCAGCCAGCCGACGGCGAGCGCGGCGTCCTTGAGTTCCCGGAAACCGCTCGTGCAGCGGCCCTCCTCGGTTTCGTCCAGGGTGCCGTCCACCGGGCGCAGCCCGCCCTTCTCCCAGCCGCCGAAGCCGTCGTAGAACCAGTGGAGCTGGTTGTTCTCGCCGCGGCCCATCCCGTTGCCGGCGCCATAGCCGGCGATGTCCTTCACGGTCACGTTCTCGACGGAGCAGAAGATCGCGTCGCCGTCGATGTGGAAGCCCATCGGCCACTCCGAGTTGTTCGGCGAATGCTCGTAGTCGTGCTCGTAGTAGTCGCCCTCGATCGTGCCGTTCACGAGGTGCGCGTCGCGGACGTTCTCGATCGCCACGACGACCGAATGGCTCCCCGTGAACGCGTTCTCCTTGAGCGTCGCGCCGTTGAGATCGAGCGTCACGCCGCCCGGCAGCTTCACCTTGCGGAACGGGCTCACGCGGTAGGTCCCGGGCGCGAGCACGACCTTGCGGAAGCCCGCGGCGGCCTTGTCGTCGAGAAGCTTCTGGAGACCCTCGGTCGTCGCGATCGCGGCCTGCTCGACCGCGTTCGTGTCGTAGCCCTTGTCGAAGACGATGCGCGACTTCTTGAACGAGCCGACGACCGGCTTGCCGTCCTTCGCCGCGATGAAGACGGTGTAGCCCGGCGCGCCCTTGCGCGGCGCCGGCGGGTTCGCCTTGACGTGGGCGTCGAGCGCCTCGAACAGGAGGCGCGTCGCCTCGTCGCCCTTCGTCCCCTCGGGCGGGTCGGGGATCTCGACGAGGACCCTGCGCCCGAGGTCGCCGTCGTTGCGGATGCCGTATTCCGCGAGGTCCTTCTCCGTGACGCGGAACGTCTTCGACGCGGGAATCTCGAGGAACGACGGCTCGACGACGCGGAACTTGTGCCACACGCGGTGCGACTCGACGCCGTTGCCGAGATCGACCGCCCAGACGCAGACGTCGTAGTCGCCGGCGGGGAGTTTTCCGAGGTCGAACGCGCCGTCGCCGGACGGCACCTTGCGCTGCTCCTTTTCGCGCGCCTTGCCGTCGGGCCCGATCCACTTGCAGCGGACCGTGAAGCGGAACGAGTCGTCGAGGAAGCGGACCTTCGAGTGGTCCCAGTCCGTCACGTAAAACGGGATTGAGACCTTCTGCTTCGTCGTGACCGTCGGCTCGACGTAGTAGGTGGAGATGTACGGGAACTTGAGGTGGTCCGGCGCGACATACCAGTCGCCCGAGCCGTTCTCGGCCTCCTTGCGGAGGTTCGTCGGGTCGGTGTACTCGCCCGGGACGACCGGCGCGGCGGAGACGGAAAAGGCCGCGCAGGCGGCGCAGGCCAGAAGAAGGGACGCGGGTTTCATGCCGTGAATTTTACACCAACCCCGCCCTCCGCCGCAAGCGGCGTCACCGTGGATCCGCGAGCGGCGAGGCGAGGTCGGGGAAGCGGACGCGAAGTCTACGCGAGGCCCAGCGCGTCGCGGACGAAGGCGTCGAGAAGGCCGGTTTCGTCCAGGAGGTCGAGCGCCATGTAGCGGTCGCGCATGAAAATCGCGCGGTGCGCGTCGGCGAGCGTCGCCTCGCGCGTGGAGCCGATCTCTTCCGGCTCGGCGGGCGCGCCGACGACGCGCAGGCGGCGTTCGATTTCGGCGGCGGGCAGGAGCTGCGCCGCGAGGCGGGCGCGGATTTCCGGCCAGCGCGCCTTGAGGCCTTCGAGGCGCGCGCGGAGCGCTTCGCGGTCGACGAACTTCGCGCGAACGGCCTTGACGCCGAGGTCGGCGAACTTCGTCCCGGCGAAGACCCGCGCGCCGACGCGCTCCCGCTCCTCGAGCGGCGTCCAGCGGGCGAGGCAGGCGTCGACGTCGAGCGCGGTCCAGTCGTGGGCGAGGATGCGCTCGTAGACGCGCGACATGAAGTGCGTGAAGACGCCGACCTGGATGCCGTGCGGGACGATCTCGCCCTCGTACGTGTGGTCGCGCATTTCGAGCAGGTGGCTGAACATGTGCTCGGCGCCGGAGGCCGGACGCGAGCTCTGCATGTCCTGCATCGCGAAACCGCCGAGCATCAGCCCCTCGACGAAGCGCCCGAGCGCGCCGCTTTCCATCGCGGCGACGCCCTCGGGGGCGTCGACGGCGGCGTGGAGCCCCGCCTGCACGGTGCGCCAGCCCTCCTCGTGCCATTCGGCCGCGCCGAGCTCGGCGGCGAGGATCCAGTCGGCGCCGGCGGGGACCTTCGCGAGCAGGTCCGCGAAGCCGCTCGCGGCCATCCGCGGGGGCGCGGTGCGCAGGACGCCGAGATCGGCGACAACGACGCGCGGCGCCGGGCAGGGGTAGGTGATTTTCGCGCCCTCGGGGCTGCGCAGCGCCGCCCCGAAACTCGTGTAGCCGTCCATGCTCGCGGCCGTGGCGACCGTCATGTAGGGCAGGCCCAGCTCGCCGGAGGCGCGCTTCGTCAGGTCGTTCACGACGCCGCTGCCGACGGCGACGGGGACCGGCGCGGGCGTCCCCGCGGCGGCGACCGCGTCGCGCACTTCGGCCGCGTAGCGGTAGTCGGCGTGGAACGTCGCGCCGCCCGGTTCGAGGACGTGCTCCAGGGCCTCGATCCCGGCCGCGCGGAGAAGCTCCCCCACCCTTCCGCCGGCCACGGCGCGCGTCCGCGGGTCGCAGACGACGAGCGCGCGGGACGCGCCGGGGAACCATTCGCGGAAGAGGGGGACGGTCCGCGCGAGGACGTCCTCGCCGACGACGCAGGCCTTGGTGTCCGTGGCGCGCCGCAGCGCGCGTTCGATCCGTTCCGACATGGTTTTCACTCCTCGTTGAGTTTTTCCTCCGGACGCAGGCGCACCGAGTCGACGAGGCGGAATTCGCCGGGGGCGAGCGTCACGAAGTCTTTGTCGCCGAACTGCTGCAGCACGCACTTGCGCTCGCGTTCGTAGTCGAGGTTGAGCAGGCAGACCGTGCCCGCGTCCGGGAAGTAGGAGCAGACGATCCAGTTGCAGTCCTCGTCGGGGTTCTCGAAGTCGGGCCCCGTGATCCAGACGTTGCCGCGGCCGAGCTTGGCGGCGTACCGGTACAGGCGTCCGGGGAGGCCGACGCCGCCTTCCTCGGCGCCGCAGCCGACGTCCATGTCCGCGGCGGCGGGATAGGCCCACCAGTTCATCAGGAGGACCTGGCCCTTGCCGTTGCGGCAACGCAGGACGAAGGGGTCTCCCTCCTCGTCGTCCACCGCGAGCGGCTCGAAGGCGGACTCCGGCGCGGCGCATTCGAGCTTGCCGAGCGGGAGGCACATGTAGCCGAAGCGGCGGCGCGCGGCGATGCCGAGGCAGTTGGGCTCGACGGACGGACCGGTCGCCCACCACTTGCGGCCCGTCCTCCCGACGACCCGGAGGCCGCAGAGCTCCGTCAGGTCGCCGCCGTTCACGAGCTTCTCCGGCGAGAGGTCGTGGTAGGCGCGGGCGTCGTCGGTGCAGAGGTGGCAGAGGCCGATCACGAGCGTGCCGCCGCCCTTCACGTAGTCGCAGAGGACGCGGTACTGCTCCGGCGTGCAGGTGTTCCAGCCGGAGAACATCACGACCCGGTAGTTCGCGAGCAGGTAGTCCGCGGTCGGGCCGCCGGCGGCGAACGAGACGACGTCGCAGAGGCCGTAGGGCGTCGCGGAGAAGTGGATGTTCTTGTTCGGCGCGAGCATCGGCGGCTGCGGCATCACGGCCGCGCGGACGGTCTCCCAGCTCTTCTCCGGGAGGCCGTGGAACCAGTTCGGGTTCTTTCGCGCGAGCCCGAAGGCGGAGCACACGGCCTTGCCGGGGATGAAGCGCGCGTCGCCGAGGTCGAGGTTGCCCTTCGCGAGCGCCCACGTCGCCTCGGGCTGGCCCGCCGGGGCCGGGTGCTCGCGGCAGAACGAGAGGAAGTCCTTGAGGATGCGGCGGTACTTCACGGCGACGGGCGAGCGCCAGTCGATCGAGGGGAACTTCTTGCGCGCCTCGTCCATCACGGGCTCGACGAGCTCCTTCCGCACGTCGTCCGTGATGCGCGTCGAATGCTTGTACACGGGCTTGGGCATCCGCGACATCGGAGAATCCTCGCAGAGCGAGCTCTGGAGCTGGAAGCAGCCCGATTCGTTGACGAGGATCTTCGCGCCCGTCATGTACTTGAGGTAGAGCGCCGTCTCGAGCGTCCGCATCTTGTACGGGTTCTTGTGCGGGATCCAGCTGTACCACTCGTGCGCGAGGTGCGAGCCCCAGAGCGGCAAATCGTACTGCCGGTAGAGGCCGCGGCCGAGCGCCGAGGAGAGCGTGAGGTCGCCGAACGGGAAGTCCTCCGTGCAGGGGACGTCCACGCCGGACGCGACCTCGTAGTCGAGCGAGAAGTTCGCCGACGTGGCGAACACGTTCCCCCACCCTTCCGCGTGGAGTTTGTCCACGTGCTCGCGGACGCGGCGCTGGTAGTCGTCCGCGACGGACGCGAGCGTCCCGCCGCGGTCGCCGAGGTCCTCCATCTCGAAGCTGAACCGCTCGCCGAAGTCGTGGCCGAGCCAGAACGGGCCGAGCTCCGCGGCGAGCGCGCGGGCGAAACCGTTCGTCGAGCGGCCGCTCATGCAGGTGGAGTACAGTCCGTTCTCCTTGGCGAGGCGGCAGAGGCCGCGCAGGGCCTCGGAGCGCGCCCAGAACTGGAGCGTGTTGCAGAAGCCCTCCTGCGCGGCGAGGCGCACGCAGCCGGTCGGATCGAGCGTGCCGGGCTCCCAGTAGGTGAAGCAGAAGCCGCCGCAGAGCATCGCGCCGTCCGTCGACGGGTAGACCCCGGCGGCGAGGTAGAGTCCGGCGTCCTCCGGCACGGGGAACTTGTCCGCCGCCGCCGCGGAACGGGGAACCGCCGCCGCGACGAGAGCCGCGGCGGCGAGAAGGACGCCCGTCGTTCGGTTGGGTTCTTTCATGCCGCCCATTCTACGCCATTCCGCCACGCCCCGCAAGGCGGATTTCGCGGAGCGGGGGCCGCGCTAGCGCGCGGCGGGGATGGTGAGGACCTGGCCCGGGCGGACGACGTTCGGGTCGGGCAGGACGTCGGCGTTCGCGTCGCGGATGAGCGGCCACATGGACGCTTCGCCGTAGAAGAGCACGGCGATGCCGGAGAGCGTGCCGCCGTCCGGGCCTTCGCCGACCTTGTAGGTCCGCGGCAGCGGGAGGCCCCGGTAGCGCAGGACCTCGCGGTTGCGGTCCGAGTAGAGCTCCGCGGCTTCGACGAGGCGGATGAACTCGGCGCGCCAGCCTTCGTCGTCGGCGCCCTTGGCGGCGCGGGCGCGGGCAAGGACGTTGGAGAAGGAGGCCGTGCCCTTGAACTTCGAGTCCTCCAGCAGCAGCGCGTACTCCGCCACGGCCGCCGCGAAACGGAAGTCCTCGGAGGGCGTCTCGGTCGCCGCCGCCGCCGCGAAGGGCGTTTCGGCGAGCTCGCTCGCGTCGCCGTCGGGCGCCTTCCACCGCAGCTTCACGGTGAAGAGGTCGCCGCTTTCGACGCCCTCGGTCTTCTGGTACTTGAGCGGGTCGACGCTCGCGACGGCCTCCTCGCCCGACCCCGCCGGGACGATCTCGTAGAACGCGGTCATCGAATGGCCGGAGCCGATTTCGCCGGCGTCCTTTTTGTCGTCGTTGAAGTCCTTGTCGGCGAGCTTGCGGTTCTCGTAGCCGAGCAGGCGGTAGGCGGCGACCTGCGCCGGGTTGAACTCGACCTGGAGCTTGACGTCCTTGGCGACGGTCTGCAGCGTGCCGCCGAACTCGGTGAGGAACACCTTCTTCGCCTCGAGAAGCGAGTCGACGTAGGCGTAGTTGCCGTTGCCGGCGCTGGCGAGCTTCTTCATCGTCGCGTCCTGGTAGTTGCCTTCGCCGACGCCGACGACGGTGAGGAAGACGCCGCTCGCGCGCTTCTCCGCGATGAAGTCCTCGAGCTCCTTCGGGCTGGAGATCCCGATGTTGAAGTCGCCGTCGGTGACGAGGACGACGCGGTTGTTGCGCTTGGCGTCGAAGTTCTTCCTCGCCTCCTCGTAGGCGAGCCGGATGCCCGCGCCGCCCGCGGTGCCGCCGCCGGCCATGAGCGAGTCGATCACGCCGAGGATACGCGCCTTGTCGGTGCCGGGCGTCGAGGGCAGGCGGACGTCGGTGCCGTTCGCGTAGGTGACGATCGCGACGCGGTCCTCGTCGCGCAGCTCGCCGACGAGCATCGAGAGGCCCTTCTTCGCCATCTCGATGCCGCCGTGCCACGACATCGAGCCGGAGACGTCGACGAGGAACACGAGGTTGCACGGCGGAATGTTCCCCTTGTCGAGCTCCTTCGCCTGGAGCGCGACGCGGGCGAGCCTGTGCGCCGGGTTCCACGGGCACGGCGCGGCCTCGCACGAGACGGCGAGCGGCTTGCCGTCCGCCGGCTGCGGATAGTCGTAGCGGAAGTAGTTCACGAACTCCTCGAGGCGCACGGACGTGCGCGGCGGCAGTCGCTTGCCCTCCGCGATCTCGCGCCGCATCAGCGC
>JAFPUX010000066.1 GCA_017413145.1 Kiritimatiellia bacterium
GACGAGGCGGCCGCGGCGGACGTCAAGGGCCGCAAGGCCTCCGTCGCCGCGGAGCTCGACTTCATCGACCGCCGCCGCTCCGAGGCCGCGACGCTCGTCGAGATGATGCGCCGCGGGGAGATCCCGGAGCGCATCACGCACAACGACACGAAGATCAACAACGTGATGCTCGCGCCCGACGGCTCGAACGTCGTGATCGACCTCGACACGACGATGCCCGGGTCGGCCCTCTACGACTTCGGCGACATGGTCCGCACCTCGACCGCCGCCGCGGCCGAGGACGAGCGCGACCTCTCGAAGGTCTACTCCAAGAAGGAGTACTTCGAGGCGCTCGTGCGCGGCTACCTCGCGAACGCGAAGTTCCTCACCGAGGCGGAGCGCGCCAGCATGGCGCTCTCCGGGCGCATCATCACGCTCACGATCGGCATCCGCTTCCTCACCGACTACCTCAAGGGCGACGTCTACTTCCACACGGCCTACGAGGAGCACAACCTCGTCCGCTGCCGGACGCAGCTGAAGATGGTCGAGTCGATGGAGGCGCAGAAGGACGAGTACGAGCGCATCGTCCGCGGCTGAACGCTCGCGGGCGCCTCGCGAACAACGCAAATGAACGGAAAAGGACGGAAGACGATGTGCGCTCTGGGCGTGGCTCTCCTGGGGGCCGGAACGGCCCCGGCCGAATTCCACGACAACGTCCGGATCCCGATGCGGGACGGCGTGAACCTCGCCGGCGACCTCTATCTCCCGACGAACCGCGCGGAGAAGGCCGGCTGCCTCCTCTCGTTCTCGCCCTACGACGTCACGGCCGCCGGCAAGCCCTGGTCGCCGGAACGCGCCGAGGCGTGGGGCGTCGCGACGCTGGCCGTCGACTGCCGCGGGCGCTGCCATTCCGAGGGCGTCTTCGAGCCGTGGGAGGGCCGCCTCGTCGACGACGCCGACGACCTGCTCTCGTGGATCGCCGCGCAGCCGTGGTCCGACGGCCGCGTCGTCATGGTCGGCGGCTCCTATCCCGGCAACACGCAGCTGGCGTGCCTCAGGAGCGCCAACCCCGCGCTCGTCGCGTGCGCGCCGTCCGTCATCGTCTTCAACCCGCACTCGATCCACTATGCGCCGGGCGGCGTCCTCATCCCCGAGTTCTTCAAGGACTGGCACTCGGGCCACGCCTCGCCGGAAAGCTGGGAGGAGCTGACGCGCCATCCGGACCGCGCCGATCCCTGGTGGGCCCCGCGGCTCGACCTGCGCCGCCTCGCCGCGGCGAAGGGCCGCGCGTTCTACCAGGCCGGATGGTTCGACATGCTCGGCGTCGAGACGTTCGAGTCGTTCGCGCTGATGCCCGAGGGCTCGTTCCTGCGCGTGGGCCCCTGGAGCCACGGCGTCAACGTCTTCGACACGCCGGAGATCGACTACGCCAAGGTCGACGGGGCGACCGTCACCGAGGACGCGGAGGTCGAGTTCCTGCGCTCCGCGCTCGCGGGCCGCCCGAGCGAGACGGCGAAGCTCCCCGGTCGGATGCAGATCTTCGTCATGGGCGCGAACGTCTGGCGCTACGAGAACGAGTGGCCGCTCGCGCGGACCGTCTACCGGAAGCTCTTCTTCGACGAAGGTTTTGCGCTCTCCTTCGACGCGCCGAAGGGCAGGGCGGGGGAGGACGCCTTCGCGTACGATCCGCAGAACCCGGTCCCGACGCGGGGCGGGCGCGTCATCCACGCCGGCGGACAGTACTCGCAGGCGGAGATCGAGGCGCGCGACGACGTCCTCTGCTACACGACCGAGACGCTCGCGGAGGACCTGGAGGTGACCGGCAAGGTGACGGCCTCGCTCGTCGCGAAGTCCACGGCGAAGGTCGCGGACGTGGCGGTGAAGCTCGTCGACGTGTATCCCGACGGCACGCCCTACAACGTCCTCGACTCCATCTGCCGCGGCTCGTTCGCGGGCGACGCCCCGACGAAGCTCGACTTCCGCGTGGACGTCACGAGCTACGTCTTCAAGAAGGGGCACAGGGTCCGCGTCGAGATCGCGGGCTCCAACTCGCCCCACTACGAGAAGGCCCCGGACCCCGCCACGACGCGCCTCGTCCGCGGCGCGTCGCACCTCGTCCTCCCGACGATCCCCGCCGGGGACTGAGCGACTGCACTTTCGTACCGTTGTCCGGAAACGGCCCTTATGGTAGAGTGGGGGCGCGTTTCCGTCCAAGGAGCCCCGACCCATGAAGACCACGACCCGATCGATCGTCCGTTCTGCGATCGCCCTCCTGGCGGCGCTGTCCGCGCGGAGCTCCGCCCAGGACTACGTCTACGAGTTCGCGCCGGAGGTCCTGGTCCCCCACCTGCGGAACGCGAGCCAGTCGAAGCTGTTCTGGGCCGCGGACGGCGTCGTGTCCAACGGCGCCGTCGCGTATTTCCGGTACAAGTTCGAGCTGCCCTCCGTGCCCGTCGACGCGTCGCTCTACTACTACTTCGACGACAAGGGTACGGTCTATCTGAACGGACACCCGCTCCTGCGTCCGGGCTCCTATGCCTACCCGTTTCTCGTCGCGGGCACCAACACGATCGCCATCGCGATGACCAATACGGTCTCCAGCACCGCGGCGCTCTTCACGCTCAAGTGCTTCGATTCGAGGGACGAGAGCACCCGGCAGGCGATCGCGTACGTCCACAGCGACGCATCCGGCAAAGGAACGGTCGACACTCCGGCGAGCGGATGGGAGCAGCCGGGCTTCGACGATTCGGCCTGGCCGGGCGTCAAGATCCTGGGCGATGCCTTCACGGATCCCTGGTACGGACATTTCGACATCAACTACCACACGACCCCGGAGGAGCGGGAACGCTTCGCGGCCGGGGACTACGACGACCCCTCGCTGCCGCCCGGGCTCGAGCAGGAGCCCGATCCCGTCGCGCGCATCGTGTATCGCGGGCACAGCCCGTTCGTCGAGATCAACGGCCGGCTCCACGACCCGGTCTTCAACATCTGCCAGACCGGCGACTACTACAACGAAAGCGCGATCGTCCGGCTGGCGCGGCAGGGGTTCGACATCGTCCAGCTCAACTTCCTTGCCGAGAACTTCTGCCGAAGCGACGGGTCGTACGACTTCTCGAGCGTCGACAAGATGGTGCGGCGGCTCCTCGAGATCGCCCCGGACGCCTACGTGGTCGTCTCGCCGCGCTTCATGATGCAGTTCTGGATCCGGACCAACATGACCGAGCGGGTCGGCTACGCGGCCGGCGACCCGGACCCGAGCGCCGGCGACGAGTTCCGGGAGCGCGTGCTGCGCCCCTCGCCCGCGAGCGACGCGTTCCGCGCGCTGGTGGTCGACATGATCAGGAAGCTCGGCGAATACGTCGAGACCCGGCCGTGGCGGAAGCGCCTGGTCGGGTTCCGCCTGAGCTACGGCACCTACACCGAATGGTGCTACTTCGGAATGTATGAAGGTCCCGACAACGGGCCCCGGATGCAGGAGAGGTTCCGCGCCTACATGAAGGCGAAGCGAAACGTCGACGACGCCGAGATCCCGCCGCTCGCGGCGCGGAAGCACGAGTACTCCGACTCCACGCAGCCGAACAAGAACGGAGACCTCCTCGACCCGGCCGAGGACCAGCTCGTGCTGGACTACTACGACTGCCTGATCAACACGATGGCCGACTTCCTGCTCGAGATGGCGGACGCGGCGAAGCAGGCGTTCCCGGGACGCCTGGTCGGCGCCTACTACGGCTACCTCTACGACGACCATCCGCCGGAAGGGGCGACGTCCCTCCTCGACAAGGTCCTCTCGAGCCCGAACGTCGACATCCTCTCCTGCCCGGCGTACTACAGCAAGGACGGGCGCCGCGCCGGCGGCAGCTACGTGACGCGCACCATTCCGTCGCTCTTCCGCCGCTACGGCAAGCTCGCCCTCCTCGAGGACGACAGCCGCTTCCACCACATCCGCGGCTGGCTTGCGAGCCAGAACGACGGCCTGGCGCTGTGCACGGAGACGCCGCTCGAGACGGAGATGTGCATGCGCCGCAACTGGTTCAACCAGTATTTCGACGGCGGCGGCATCCAGCTCAACGACCCGATCACCCAGTCCGGACAGCGCCCGCACGCCTTCGACGATCCGGCCGTGTTCCGGGCGATGGCGGACTCGCGCTCCGCGCTCGCGAAGGCCGGGCTCCCGCCGGAGGAATCCGGCAACGAGGTCGCGGTGGTGTTCAGCGCGCGCGAGGCCATCCGCCGCGACGGCGGCAAGGCCTCGTACTTCACGTGGAACCTCTACCAGACCTCGCTGCTCTACCTGAACGGCTCCGGCATTCCGTTCGACCTCCTGTCCCTCGAGGACTACATCGACAATCCCCGCGACTACAAGGTCGTCCTGTTCCTCAACGCGTTCTACTTGACGCCCGACGAGCGCGCGGCCCTCGTCCAGCGCACGCGCCGGCCCGGCATGTCGGCGATCTGGATCGGCCCCGCGGGCGGCGTGACGGACAACGGCTTCGACGACGCGGCGATGTCCGCTCTCACGGGCGTGACCGCGAGCGGCGTCGCGCGGCGTTCGAACATCGTCTGCGGGGATGCCGCGGCGAGCCGGGAATACACCCGCCACGGCGTCTACCACGTGAAGACGCTCGCCTCCGGGGCGCGCAGCGTCATCGTGCCCGAGATGCCGGCCGGGTCCGACGGTTCCGGCCCCAACGAGTACGCGATTCTCCTGGAGGCGGCCGGGGCCCGCCGGTACGTGGCGCCGGGAAGCTACATCCGCCGCCATGGCGACGTCTACATGTTCCATACGGGGACCGCCGGCACGCACACGATCACGCTGCCGGACGACGTGGCCAAGGTCCGCGAGCTCTTCACCGGGGAGGAATTCGATTCCAACGTGGTCACGGTGGAGACCGACGGACCGGCCACGTGGCTCTTCCGGGCGACGTCCGGCGACATCTGGACGGTCGGCGACGACGTCATCGCCGTCCTGGACGCCGACGGAACGCTGCACATCGACGGCACGGGCCCGACGGCCGACTTTGCCAAGGGCTCGGACGTTCCGTGGGATCCGGCGGAGGTTTCCGCCGTCACCGTCGGCGACGGCGTGACCCTGGGCGCCAACGCGCTGGCCGCGCTCTCCGACGAAGCGACGGTGAACGGCATCCCCCTGCGCCTGCTCCGGAGCGGACTGGGCGTGCCGGACGGCATGGTGCTCGTCTCGCAGACCGAACTCGAGGCGGCCCAGGTGGCGACGCTCGACATCTCGAACGGAACGGCGCTCCTCGGCATCAGCGTCCGCACCAACGCTGGCCTCGCCGCCTCGACGGAAAGCTGGGGTCCGGTCGAGTTCTCCCAAGCCGATCTCGGCGTCAGCGCGGACGGCACGAAAATCCTCGTCCCCGTCCCCGCCAACGCCGACCGCGGCTTCATGGTCCTCCGCTCCGGCGCCGCGGAATAACCGACGGACGAGACCGAACAATGTCTGGAAATTCCGCATCGTCGATGCTAGAATCGAAACCACGCGCCGGACGCACGTCGCCGGGGCGATCCGGGAAAACCGAAACGGGAAGCAAGATGAAGAAGAAACAAACCGCCCCCGCCGGCGACAAGGACGCGTTCCGCCGCGCGGACAGGCCCGAGCGGGCGCTCGCGAGCGCCGAGATCGTCGCGAAGAAGCGGCCGAAGACGTCCAAGACGGCCGTCCCCCGGGACACGGGCATCTACATCGGCTCCGGCGTCTACGCGAACCGCGGCCAGATGAAGATGGGCGGCTTCTGCTTCACCTACTGGGAGCCGGACAAGCTCGACTACGACGAGATCGTCGCGCTCTGCGCGAAGGAAGGCGTCGGCAACACGCTCCAGTTCTGGCAGGGCGGCGAGACGCTGCTCGACCTCGCGAAGAAGGCGAAGGCGCGCGGGCTCTTCGCGACGTGCATCTACTCGGGCGCGGACAAGGGCGTCGTCGCCCGGCTGCGCAAGGCGCTCGGCGGCGCCTGGCTCGGCTACGACTTCGGCGAGCGCTACAACTTCTCGCTTTACACGAACTGGGACGACCGCGGCACGACGCTCCGCGCGCTCGCGGACGAGTACATGAACCGCGTCCACAAGCACGTCGGCGACCTCCACGCGGCGGGCTGGGGGCTCGTGATGGCCACCTCGGCGAACTTCTCGCTGGACTACGAGGTCGCGGCCGGCACCGAGGTCCCCTGCACGGAGGACTTCCCGTTCGGCGACCTCGTCCTCGCCTCCGCGCTCTCGCGCGGGCTCTACCGCCAGTACGACCTGCCGCTCTGGGGCTCGCACCTCGCGCACGAGTGGTACAGCTGGATCCCGCACCGCAACCCGTACAAGATGAAGACGCTCGAGACGGCGTTCCTCGTCAAGTACATGACCGGCGCGAAGCTCGTCGTGAACGAGAGCGGCAACTGGCAGCTGCAGAGCTCGCTC
>JAFPUX010000545.1 GCA_017413145.1 Kiritimatiellia bacterium
GGGGCGGCAGCTGCTTCACGGTGCGCCTTCCGCGCGCCCCCCGCGCGGAGAACCCGGAGACCACGGAAACATGACCTCCATCCTGCTCGCCGAAGACGACGCCACGCTCCGCAAGGCCCTCGTGCTGGCTCTCCGCAGCGAGGGCTACGAGGCGCGCGCCTGCAAGGACGGCGCCGAGGCGCTCGCTGCCTACGCAGAGCGCCGCCCCGACCTGCTCCTCCTGGACGTGATGATGCCCCGCCGCAGCGGCTACGACGTCTGCGCCGAGATCCGCCGCACGGACCCGCAGGTCCCCGTCATCTTCCTCACCGCCAAGTCCGGCGACGACGACCAGGTGCTCGGGCTCGGCCTGGGCGCGGATGACTTCATCGCCAAGCCCGTGAAGCTCGACGTGCTCTTCGCGCGCATCGCGGCGGTCCTCAAGCGGACGGCGCGCACGGAAGAGCCCGTTCCGCCCGCCCCGGCCGAGGCGGCGCCCGACGGCGTCTTCGCGTTCGGCGGCGCACTCGTCGACGCGAAGCGCTTCACCGTCCGCGCGCCGGACGGCGCCGTGCAGCCACTCACGATCCGCGAGCTCGGGCTGCTGCGAACCTTCGCGGCGCATCCGGGCGAGGTGCTCTCACGCGACGCGCTGCTCGACGCCGTGTGGGGCGTGGACTACGTCGCCGCGAGCCGCACCCTCGACCAGCACATCGTGCAGGTCCGCCGCAAGCTCGGCTCCGCCGGCGCCGCCGTCGAGACCGTCCGCGGCGCGGGCTACCGCTACCGCGCGCCCTGAACGGCGCGCCGCTACCGCGCGCGGCGGCAACCCCGTGGCGCCGCGGCTCGGGGCCGCCGCGACGGCCCCGGGACCGCCGAATCCCCCGGCGGAAGAAGCAGGGATCGGAGAGGGGAGGGGAGCGCGGCGACGGCGTCCGCGAGGAAGGCGTCGACGGATTTCGGCGAGGGGGATTCGAGCCATTCGCAGAGGACCCAGACGAATCCCGCGTAGTAGTGCCGCAGGACGGGCTCCAGCGCCGCCGGAAGCGGCTTGCCGGTCGCGAACAGGACGTGCTCCGACGTGGACCGGCAGGCGTGGGAGAGGAAGGTCGTCGCGAAGCTTTCCGGACCGACCGCGTCGCGCAGGGCGCCGGCGAACATCGCCCGGTCGCGCCGGAAGCGGACGAGTCCGTCGCGGACGCGCTCGGCCCACGGCGGAAGGGCCTCGCCCGCGCGGGCGCGCTGCGCGGCGTCGTGGTCGGCCAGCGCGTAGTAGCGGATGACGAGGTCGTATTTGCTGCGGAAGCGGTTGTAGAACGTCCGGGTGGAGAACCCGGCCTCGCGCGCGACGTCGCGCACGGAGATCGCCTCGAACGGGCGCGTCCGCCCCAGCCGCCGCAGGGCGTCGAAGAAGGCGCCGCGGACGTCGCGCGCGCCGGGGGCGGAAAGGGGTGTGCAGTCGGTCTTTTCCATGCCGCGGAGTCTATCATCCGGCCCGCCGGCGCGTCCAGCGAAAAGTTCACGAATCGAGGAAAGTGTGAATTGCCTTTCCGGTGCGGTTCGGATAGACTCGGCCGCGTTTTCAGACACCATCACAAGGATCCGCCCATGAACAACCGCGTCTGCGAAATCCTCGGCATTGAGAAGCCTGTCATCCAGGCCCCGCTCAACTGGCTCACCAACGGACGCTACGTCGCCGCCGTCAGCAGGGCCGGCGGTCTCGGCGTCCTCGGCTTCAACGCCGGGCAGACCGAATCGGTCTACACGGTCGAGGAGACCGTCGGGAACATGCGCCGCGAAATCCGCGTCGTGAAGGGGCTCACGGACAAGCCCTTCGGCCTCGGCATCTCGCAGATCCACGCCGTCGAGCCCGTCGCGACCGTCATGGACCGGCTCATGCGCGGCGTCCCTCGGTAGTGTCGCCAATGTGCAAGAGCCGCCAATGGCCCATTTCCATTGCCAATGCAAGTCTCGCTTGAACGGAAAGAAGGAGCTATGAACAGAACGCCAATCGACGTCGTTGACAAGGCCTCCGACATCCTGCGCGCGCTGCGCCGCGGGGTGCTCGTCACCTCCAAGGCGAACGGCCGCGCCAACAGCATGGTCGTCGAGTGGGGGACGCTCGGCTTCAACTGGGGCAAGCCCGTCTTCGTCTGCTACGTGCGCGAGAGCCGCTACACGCGCGAGCTTCTCGACGCAAACGCGGAGTTCACGGTCAACCTTCCCGTAGGCCCGTTCGACAGGCGGATCATCGCCGTCTGCGGTTCGCGCAGCGGGCGCGACCTGGACAAGGCCGCCGAACTGGGCCTGACGCTCGTCGACGGCGAAAAGGTCGCCGTCCCGGCCGTCGCGCAGCTTCCCCTCACCCTCGAGTGCCGCGTCGTCTACCGCCAGACCGAGGACAACGCGCTCCTGCCTCCCGAGATCCGCGCCCGCTTCTACCCGTCTATCGAACGCTCGCATGACACGGACAAGGACGACCACATCATCTACTTCGGCGAAATCGTCGCCGCCTACATCCTCGGATGAATCCATTCGTAAAACGCACATGAACGCAATAACTGACCCCGCCGCCCGCGCGCGGCGCATCACGCGCACCAGCTATGTCGGCATCGGCGCGAACATCCTGCTCGCTGGCTTCAAGGCGGCGGTGGGATTGCTCTCGAACTCCGTGGCGATCGTGCTCGACGCCGTGAACAACCTCACGGACGCCCTGAGCTCCGTTCTCACGATCCTCGGCGTGAAGCTCGCGCGGCGCCCGCCCGATGAAAAGCACCCCTTCGGCTACGGGCGCATCGAATACTTCAGCGCCATCGCCATCGCGGCGCTCGTCCTCGCGGCCGGCGCGGGATCGCTGGTGGAGTCCGTCAAGAAGATCGTCCATCCCGAAACGCCCGAATACGGCGCGGCGGCGCTCGTCATCGTCGCGGTCGCGGTCGTCGCGAAGTTCCTGCTCGGACGCTATGTCTCGGCGCAGGGGAAGGCCTGCAACTCCGAGGCACTCGTCGCCTCCGGTGCGGACGCGAGCTTCGACGCGCTGATCTCGCTCTCCACGCTCGTCGGCGCCGGCATCCTGCTCGTCTTCAAGGTCAACCTTGACGGCTGGATCGGCGCGGTGATCTCGCTCTTCATCCTCAAGGCGGGCCTCGAAATGCTCCTCGGCTCCATCGACAGCGTCATGGGCAGCCGTCCCGACGCCGAAGTCTCCCGCCGCATCCGCGAAACCGTTGAGGGGGTGCATGGCGTCCTCGGGGCATACGATCTCGTGCTTCACAACTACGGGCCGGACTCCGCCATCGGATCGGTGCACGTCGAGATCGACGGCTCGCTCGACGCCGCCGCGATCCATCGGCTCTCCTACGCCGTGCAGCGCGCCGTTCTCGACGCCTTCCACGTCTTCCTCACGGTCGGCATCTACGCCGTCGATCCCGCCCGTCGCGCCGACCGCGACGCCATCGAGGCCGCCGCGAAGCGCCGCCCCGGCGTCAAGGCCGTCCACGGCGTCTTCTTCGATGACGAGCGCGCCGCCGTCACCTTCGACGTCCTCGTCGACTTCACCGTCCGCGACCGCGCCGCCCTGCGCGACGCCATCCTCGCCGACCTTGCCCCGCGCTTCCCCGGCCGGACGCTTTCACTCAATTTCGACACCGACTACTCGGACTAGCGGGCAAGTCCTCGCGTGGCGGGGTGCGGGCTTCGCCTTGCACCCCGCCACGGAGGGCGTTGTATGGCCGCGCGGGGCGCGGCGGGAATGCAGACGCGTGATTCACGCTTTGGCCCATTCGTGAATTGACTCGGAGACGGGCTTCTGGTAGGGTTGTGTGCGTCGCGCCGATGTCCGGCGCAAACCCGGAGACCCACGAGATGTCCATCAAGATCCTCCCCGTCCGTTTCGCCGAAAACGGTTTCATGACCCGTCCGTTCGCCCTTGGCGGCGAAGGCGCCGAGGGGCTCGACCCCGCGGTGAAATACCGCTCCTGCCTCCAGAACTGGGTAATCGACACCGGAAGCGAGGTCATCCTCGTCGACACCGGCCTCCCCGCCGAGTTTCCCGACGCCGCCCCGACGCCCGACGCGACAATCTACATCGGCACGAAGATCAAGTCCTATCTCGAGGCCCTCGCCGACCTCGGCTACAAGCCCGAGCAGGTCTCGAAGATCCTGATCACCCACAAGCACGCCGACCACACCGGCGAACTACGCGCCTTCCCGAACGCCGAGATCATCTGCTCCGCCGCCGAGGCGGAGGCGGATGAGATCAAGCCTTTCCACCCGACCGTCGCGACCTTCCAGGACGGCCCCTACTTCGAGTTCCCCGCCTCGCAGAAGATCGCGGAGGGCGTGACCTACCTGCCCGCGCCGGGCCACACCAAGGGCAACTGCATCGTCGCGGTCGAGACCGACGGCCTCTTCTACCTGATCCACGGCGACGTCACC
>JAFPUX010000546.1 GCA_017413145.1 Kiritimatiellia bacterium
CGCGGGCGCGACGCTAGACCCCGCCACGCCGCTCCCGGACGCCGTCGCGGCCGTCACGGCGCGGCTCGTCCGCGCCACGGAGAGGCCCGTGCGCCGGACCTAGATGCGCGCGGCGCGGATCGGGGTCGCGACGATGCCCTTGGCGCCGAGCGCCTCGAGCTTGTCCATCGTCTCCGCGATGCCCTTGCGCAGGCACAGCGCCTTCACGGCGGCCCAGTCCGGGTCGTTGAGCGGCGCGACCGTCGGCGACTCGATGCCGGGCGTGAGCACCACGGCCTGCTCGAGCGCCGCGCGCGGGATGTCGTATTCGAGCATCTCGTAGGCGCGCGCCACGACGATGCCCTTGATGCGGTGCAGGAAGCGCACCGCCTCCGGCCGCGCCGCCGTCTCCGCGTCGCGCGCGACCACGATCGCCTCGCTCTGCATGACCGGCTCGCCGACGACCTCCAGCCCCGCGCTGCGCAGCGTGGCGCCGCTCTCCACGACGTCCGCCACGGCGTCCGCCACGCCGAGCTTCACGGAGATCTCCACCGCGCCGTCCACGCGGACGACCGCCGCCGCGACGCCGCGGCGCTTGAGGTCGCGCTCGACGATGTTGCGGTAGGAGCAGGCGATCCGCTTGCCGCCGAAATCATCCGGCTTGAGCCCGCTCCCCGCGGGAACGGCGTAGCGGAACGACGACCGGCCGAAACCGAGCGGCAGCACCTCGAGCGCGGGCGCCTGGGCGTCCTCGTTCAGGTCGCGCCCCGTGATCCCGAGGTCGATGACGCCGCGCGCCACGTAGACCGCGATGTCGCGCGGACGCAGGAAGAAGAACTCGACGCCGTTCGCGGCGTCCGCCTTCTCGAGCTCCTTGCCGGAGCGCTTGCAGTCGTATCCGGCCTCGGACACGACCGACACGGCCCCGTCGGAGAGGGATCCTTTGTTGGGCAATGCAATCTTCAGCATGGCTACAGGTGCTTGTAGACGTCTTCGAGCGTGAGCCCCTTCGCGAGGAGCATGACCTGCGCGTGGTAGAGCAGCTGCGAGAGCTCTTCGGCGGTGCGCTCGTCGCCTTCGTATTCGGCGGCCATCCAGGACTCGGCCGCCTCCTCCGTCAGCTTCTTGCCGATGAAGTGCACGCCCTTCTCCAGCTCCTTCACGGTGCCGGACGCGGGATCGCCCGCCTTCGCCTTCGCCGACAGCTCGGCGAACAGTTCGTCAAATGTCTTCATGGTTCGCAGGTTTCCGGGTTCGTGGCCGGAACGCGGGGCAGTCTACCACGGCGGGCCACCGGGTTCAACCGATTTCGCGCCCCGCGCCGTCCGCGGGCGGGAGCGGGACGGGGAGGAACGCCTCGGCCGCGGGGAGGCCTCGCGCGAGGGCGTTCGCGGCGGCGCGGCCCGCCGCCTCGCCCATCTGGTTGCAGTTCACCATCACGCGGCACGCGCCGTAGGCGTCGCGGTCGCAGTCGAGCGCGCGGCCGGGCGCGAGGACGTTCTCCGCCCCCTTCGGGACGATCGAGCGGTACGGGATCTCGTACCACGTCGGCGCGTCCGCGCGCGCCTCGCGCCAGCGGCCCGTCTCGTAGCGCGTGCCGCCCGCGCCGTCCGCCACGGTCCGCTCGAAGCGGCCGTCGAGGTACTTGAACGTGATGCCCGCGCCCTCGTGGATGTCCACGCGGTAGGAGCCGCGCGCGATGCAGTCGTCGAAGCGGCGCCCGCCGAGGATCTCGTCCGCCGTCACGCGGTGGGGCGAGTCGACGTGGCACGACTCGCGCAGCCCGGCGTGCGCGGCGAGCGCGACGACGGACAGCCCCTCGCCCGGCGGCATCGGGAAGGCGCGGTTCGCCGCGTCGACGATCCGCCGCAGCTGCGCGCGCCCCTCGATCTCGGCGCGCGTGAGGTCCCCGGGGACGGACGGGTCGCAGTCCGCGACGCGCGTGTAGGCGTGGAAGAAGAGCCCCTCCGCGCCGAGCACCTCGGCGCCCCAGCCGTAGACGTGCCCGAGGCCCGCGCCGCGCTCCGGCCTCATGAGCTCGTCGAACGAGAAATCCGGGTGCTTCGCGCGGATGCGGTCGGCGCCCGCGAGGATCGCGCAGAGCGTGTGCGCCTGCATCGATTCCTTCGGTTGGCGCCAGACCGGCAGCCCCGCGAAGCGGCAGAGGTCGGCGTCGCCCGTGGCGTCGACGAAGAACCGCCCGCGGAGTCGCCGCAGGCCGGACTTGTCCGCGACGACGACCGCCGCGACGCGGCCCGGCCGGTCGCACTCGGCGGCCGCGAGGCGCGTGTGGAGGAACGGCGTGATGCGCGGCTGCGCCGCGACGAGTCCGTCGAGCAGCATCTGAAGGCCGGCGACATTGAGGAGCGCCCCGCGCGCGGGGTTGTCCGGCGCCTCCATCCGCGCCTCGCCGCGGCGCACGAGCTCGCGCTCGACCTCGTCCGTGAGCCCGCCGATAATCTTCGTCCTCCCGTCCGCCGAGAAGAGCGAATGCCAGATCGGGACGAGCCCCTGCGTGGCGGTTCCGCCGAACCCGCCCGCCGCCTCGACGAGCGCCACGCGGCATCCCGCCTCCGCCGCGCGGACCGCGGCGAACACGCCGGTGCAGCTGCCGCCGGCGACGACGACGTCGAACTCCCCCGCCCCGGGCGCGGCCTGGAAACCGCCGGATTCCCCGTGACCCCGTTTCATGCCGCCGATTCTACCACCCCGCCACGCGCCGCGCAAGCGCCGCCGACCCCGTCACCGCCTTCATGGCGCAGCCCACGACCCGCCCGCGTGTTCTCTTGACATCGCTCCTCGATGCGGTAGTATGCAAATTCGAACCACAGATACGAATTTACATAGGTCTACCTCGCCGACACCGGCGTCACCGCCTCCCTCCTCGGCGTCCGGTCCTTCACCGCGCCTTCGTCGCCGCCCCCGTCGCCGCCTCCTACGCCCTCTCGCCCGTCTGGACCGTCCTCGCCCCGGCCGACCTTCCCGCCGTCTTCGACGAGTCCTTCGCCCCGTAGTCCCCGTTCCGCGGCTGCGCCGCGACGAGCCCGTCGAGCGGCATCTGGATGAGCCAGAAGATGCTCGCCGCCGTCTACGGAGTCGAGGTCCCGAACATCGCCTATCACCTTCGGAAGCTGTACGGTGACGCCGAGCTGGACAAGGGGACAACTATTAAAGATGTTTTAATAGATGTCGGCGACGGACGGAAGTTCTCCGTCAAGCACTACAATCTCGACGTCATCGTTGCGCTCGGATTCAAGATCGACAACGAGCGGGCCGTCCAGTTCCGCAAGTGGGCCAGGCGGATCGTCTCGCAGTACACGATCAAGGGCTGGGCGATGGACGACCAGCGCCTCAAGGACGGTTCGCCGATCACGGCATGAGCGACTACGACCGGTATCTCCTGGAACTCGAACGGCAGGCGAAGGAACGGGGCGGCCCCGCCCCCGCCGGCGCGGATTCTCCCGCACCGTAATTTACGCTCCGCGGGAACGCCGCCGCGTGGCGGGGTCTCCGACGGGGCGTTTGGCAGAAGCGCTTCACCGCTTCGCCCGCAATTCAAAGCGAAACCTCCACATTGATTGGGGTTTTCGTTTGTATTTTCCACGAATCTTCACAAATTCGTCAGCATCTTGTTTCCACCCCGCGTTTCTGCGATACTCAATGTCATGAAACGAACGGAACAACACGAACCACAAAACAACACGGAGAAAACGACATGTACCAAGTTTCCATTAAGCAGCTCCCCCAAGAAATTGATGCACATGCTCCCTGGAAAGACGATGCATTGAAGACGCGTCAGTATCTCGGGCAACGTCTCATCGATTTGATTTCTTCGCAACGGCAACCTCTGAGCATTTGCATTGACGGCGCGTGGGGATCCGGAAAGACCTTTTTCGTCGAACGATGGGAAACGGAGTTGAGGAACGGTGGATTCAAAGTCATCCATTTCAATGCATGGGAGGAGGATTTCTTCGACGATCCCATGCCCGCGCTTGTTGGACAGCTCTGGCGCGATCTGGGTTTTCAAAAGGCGAAGTCTGGTCTGACGGGAGAGCTCTCCAATGATGCAAAAACCGTTGCATCGTTTCTCTGGCGGTTTGGAAGAAAGCTTGTAATTCATGCGGCGAAGAAAACGATTGCGGATGTTGTCGGTTGTGACACCGACCAGCTTGACGAATTCGCCAGCGAAGACAGGACAAACGCCGGATCGATTCTTGACGAGTACAACGAGTTCAGGGAATCTCGAAACGAATTCGGAAAGGCATTGGAAAGATTGGTGAAGGCCAAGGCAGATACGGTGTCGACAGGTCCTTGCGTTTTCGTGGTTGACGAATTGGACCGCTGCCAACCTCTGTTTGCCGTAAAGGTCCTCGAGCGGATCAAGCATTTTCTTTCGATCCCGAACCTTGTTTTCGTATTTTGTGTGGACAAAGAGAATCTTGGGAAATCGTTGAAAGCCGTATATGGCGAAATCGATGTTGAAAACTATCTGTATCGGTTTTTCGATTTCGTCTTTCCACTTACAAGTCCCGACAAGCAGTCGTTCTGCGATGAACTATGGAATCGGTATCATGTGGCTAACAGTATGACGGCTCACGACGCCGAATGCCAGGACAACCGCGATGGTCTGCTGAAAAAAGACAACGAGTTTCACGAATGCTTCTCGTTTCTCGCCTCTTATCATCACTTGACTTTCCGCGAGATCGAATATGTTTTCCGATCGTATCTTCTGGTTCTTCGCGACCGCAGCATCCAACATCGTCGCATTCAACCGCATCTTCTTGCGGCGATGCTGTTTTTGAGATTGCGAAACCGTCCTTTGGAGGATAGATTCATTCATCTGGAATGTTCTCCGGGTGAGGTCATTGACGAATTGTTGCCCGCACAGCTCGAACCGGAAACGGCACACATTCCACTACAGCTCGCGGCCGCCATTTTGTATGCATTCTATCCATGGGCGAAAGAGGCCGAGGAACGGAAGCCCATGGATGATTCGCAAGCGATGCGAGTCATACGTTGGTCAAACTCGATTCAACCGCCCCCGGGAGCTCCCCCAACTCTTGTTCCAGCCATTCCTGAGTTTGTGCCGAAGGGGATGAGACAATGGGGATTCTATCTCAAGAATCTGTCGGAGTGGACTCGCGGCATTGACGGCCAAATGCGGACGGCCTTCCAAAGAGGGAATCCGTTGACGGCATACGAAGTGCTGATCAATCTCATGGAGAATCCGCCATCGACCGGATTGTAAAACCGCCATCGATTCTTGATCCCTTTTGCCCTTTTCCGCGTGACTTCCGTGGCGGGGTCTGGTAGAATCCACAACCGAAAACACCAATTCCTTTCGATCGACATGGCACGACCGCGTAAGTCCGCTTCTGCCCCCGCCGCCGCGACGAACGACGCGGCGGCGGCGTTCAAGGCCATCGACAACCTGCTCTGGAAGCCCGGCAGCGGCTGCTCGGGCGCGCTCGACTACATGGAGCAGAGTAGCTGGCTCCTCTTCCTGCGCTACGTCGACGCCCGCGAGGACGAGCGCCGGATGGAGGCGGAGATGGCGGGACGCCCCTACGAGCCCATCCTTCCGGAATACCTCCGCTGGGGCTCCTGGGCGTGGCCCGCCAAGCCCGATGGTTCGCTTGACGCCGACCGCGCCCTCGCCGGCGACGACCTGCTCGAGTTCGTCAAGAACACGCTCTTCCCGTCGCTCCGCAGGTTCAAGGAGAACGCGACGGGGACGGATTCCGTCCACTACGTGATCGGGTCCATCTTCGAGCAGCTTTCGTGCAAGTTCGTGAACGGCTACCTCCTGCGCGAGGTGATCGCCCTCATGCAGCCGCTCCGCTTCCAAACCGAGGCCGAGCGCCACGAAATGTCCGTCCTCTACGAGGAGCGCCTGGGCGCGATGGGCAACGCCGGCCGCGACGGCGGCCAGTACTACACGCCGCGCGCCCTCATCCGCGTGATGATCCGCATCCTCGACCCGAAGGTCGGCGAAACCTTCGACGACGGCGCCTGCGGCTCCGGCGGCTTCCTCTGCGAGGCGTTCCGCCACATGCGCGACGCCGCGCGCGACAATCCCGACGCCTGGCGCATCCTCCAGAAGGAGACCTTCACCGGCGGCGAGGTGAAACCCCTCGCCTACGTGACCGCGCAGATGAACTGCATCCTGCACGGCCTCGAGACGCCCCGCATCTCCTTCGGCGACACCCTCGCCGCCCGCGTCGCCGACTTCTCCGAGCGCGACCGCGTGGACGTGATCGGCGCCAACCCGCCCTTCGGCGCGGGCGCGGACGCCGCGAGCGTCGCCAATTTCGCCATCCCGTCCTCCGAGACGGCGCTTCTCTTCCTCCAGTACTTCATCGCGAAGCTCAAGCGCGGCGGCCGCGCCGCGATCATCATCAAGAACACCTTCCTCTCCAACTCCGACAACGCCTCGGTCGCCGTCCGCCGGCTGCTCCTGGAGAAGTGCCGCCTCCGCTGGGTCCTCGACCTGCCGCAGAAGGTCTTCGTCGCCGGCGTCCGCGCCGTCGTGCTCTTCTTCTCGAAGGACGGCCCCACCGCCGACCCGATCCGCTTCTACCAGTTCGAGCCCGCCGGCATCACGCTCGGCAAGCGCCGCCCCCTCCTCGAAAGCGACCTGGCTGAGTTCGAATCGCTCGTCCGCGGCGGCGGCGACCCCGCCGCCTGCAAGGCCGCGTGGACGGTGGACCCCGCCACGCTCGACCCCGCCACGCTCGACCTCTCGGTCAAGAACCCGAACGTCGTCGAGGAGCGCCTGCCCACCGCCGCCGAACGCCTCGTCGCGATCCGCGAAACCTTCGCCGCGCTCGGCCGCGAGCTGGAGGGCTGGAAATGACCTCGGCCCCCGGATGGTTCGTGAGGACGTGACCGTGAACGCCGCCCCGTCCGCTCCGACTGAATCGGCAAGTGCCGCCGCCTGGCCGCGCGTGAAGCTCGGCGAGGTATGCGAACTTTCCGCCGATGGCGATTGGATCGAAAGCAAAGACCAAGCCCTTTCGGGAATTCGATTGATCCAAACCGGAAACATCGGCAACGGCCGATTTGAAAACAAGGCGGAGAAATCCCGCTTCGTTTCCGAAGACACTTTTTCACGGTTGCATTGCACGGAAATTTTCTCCGGAGACGTGCTGGTTTCGCGCTTGCCCGATCCCGTGGGCAGAGCATGCAAACTGCCCGACATCGGCCAACGCATGATTACCGCGGTCGATTGCACCATCTTGCGGTTTAAAGATGTCGTCGATTCCGATTTCTTCGTGCTGTTTTCGCAGTCGCCCGATTACCGGTTGCAGATTGGTAGCTTCATTACGGGCGCGACACGAGCCAGAATCTCCCGCAAAAATCTGGAGCAAATCTCCATCCCTCTTCCCCCTCTCTCCGTCCAGTGCGAAATCGTCGCCCGCCTCGACGCGGAATTGGCGAAAGCGGACCGGATGCGCGAAGAATTCCTCGCCATCGCCGAAAACGCCGGCGCCCGCTTCCGCGCGATTCTCGCGGAAACCTTCGAGGGCGGGGAAGCCGGAGATTCTTGGTCGCGCAAAAAGCTCGGCGAGGTGTGCGAGATTGTATCCTCAAGAGGTCACCAAATCCAGCAGGGCGAAATCCGCCCTGTTGGCAAGTGGCCGGTGGTTAGCCAGTCGGAAAATGTCATCGAAGGCTATACCGACGATTCTACGCCGATTGACTGCGTTCCTTTGGTTCTTTTCGGCGACCACACATGCTGCGTCAAATACATCGAGCAACCCTTCGTTGTCGGAGCCGATGGAACAAAACTCTTGAAACCAATCGGAGTAGATACTGCATATTTCTTCTGTTTTTGCCGCCATGCGGCCAGCCGCTTGGCGGATGGCCGCTATCGGCGGCATTTTGCCGATCTCATCTCTCTCGAAATCCCTCTTCCCCCTCTCTCCGTCCAGCGCGAAATCGTCGCCCGCCTCGACGCGGCGCGCGCGGAATGCGACCGCGCGGAGGCGCTGGCGCGGAAGGGCGCGGAGGAATGCGTGGGCTTGCGCGCGGCGCTGCTCAAGGAGGCGTTCGAATGAACGAGGCGCAGACCAAACATTCGCTCATCACGCCCGCGCTCAAGGCGGCGGGATGGGACGACACGCCGGCGCGGCTCGCGCTCGAGCAGGTCGTCGCGCCCGGCCGCGTGGAGGCCGACGGACGCAGCCACCATCCGATGTTCGCGGACTACGTCCTGATGTGGGGCGCGCGGCGCCTCGCCGTCGTCGAGGCCAAGAGCGACGAGAAGGACGCCTCCGAGGGCGACGCGCAGGCGCGCTTCTACGCCGAGGCGCTCGGCGTCCGCTTCGCCTACGCCACCAACGGGCGGCGCGTCCGCTCGATCGACCTCGTCACGCAGGAGGTGCGCGAATACGACACGCTCGAGGCGTTCCCCGCGCCGGCGGAGCTGCTGCAGGTCCTCGAAACCGCCGCGGACGAGGAGAGCGACCTGGAGAAGATCTGCCGCGAAATCCCGTGGGCCGGCGGCGGCGGGCGGACCGTGCGCTACTACCAGGAGCGCGCCGTCGAGGGCGTCATCGCCGCCATCGGCCGCGGAAGGAAGAACGCCCTCGTCACCCTCGCCACGGGAACCGGCAAGACCTTCATCGCCTGCCAGATCGTCCACAAGCTCGTCGCCGCGAAATGGCGGCGCGGCTCGATCGGGCTGCGCAAGCCCCGCGTCCTCTTCCTCGCCGACCGCAACATCCTCGCCGACCAGGCGATGGAGAGCTTCTCCGTCTTCCCCGAAGGGGAATGCTACCGCCTCCGCGCCGCGACCGATGACCCGCCGCTCGACCGCACCGTCTACTTCACGCTCTACCAGACGCTGCTCGGCCGCGGCGAGGACGAGGGCGAAGTCCCGGCTGGCGAAGCGGACGCGGCGCCGCCGGCCGTCAAATACGAGAAATTCCCGCGCGACTTCTTCGACCTCGTCATCGTCGACGAGTGCCACCGCGGCGGCGCCAACGACGAAAGTGCGTGGCGGGCCGTCCTCGACTACTTCGCCTCCGCCTCGCACCTCGGCCTCACGGCGACGCCGAAGTGCGACGACAACGGCTCGACCTACGAATACTTCGGCAAGCCCGTCTACCAGTATTCCCTCAAGCAGGGCATCGCGGACGGATTCCTCTCGCCCTACCGCGTCAAGCGCTGCGAATCGACGCTCAAGACCTGGCGCTGGGTTCCCGGCGACCGCGCGACGCACGACGAGGAGATCGACAAGGACAAATACTACACGACCGACGAACTCGAGCGCGACCGCATCGAGATCAAGGAGCGCGACCGGCACTTCGTGGACGAGCTCTTCAAGGTGATGCCGCCGCGCGACAAGGCGATCGTCTTTTGCGCGACGCAGCAGCACGCGCTCCGCGTGACGCAGCTGATCCGCGAAAAGGCCCGGTCGATCGGGATCGGCGCGCCGCACTACTGCGAACGCGTCACCGCGGACGACGGCGCCATCGGCGAAATGTACCTGCGGCAGTTCCGCGACAGCGACAACGAGACGCCGGCGGTCCTCGTCACCTCGCAGAAGCTCTCGACCGGCGTCGACGCGTGCAACGTCCGCTCCATCGTCCTGATGAAGGACGTGAAGAGCATGGTCGAGTTCAAGCAGATCGTCGGCCGCGGCACGCGCGTCTACGACGGCAAGCCCGGCTTCGTCATCTACGACTTCACCGACGCCACCGACAACTTCCGCGACCCCGCGTGGGACGGCCCGGTCGTCTGCGCCGTCTGCGGCAAGAACCCCTGCGAATGCGGCAAGGGGGGCGGAGGCGGCGGGGGCGGACGCCCGAAGCCGCCGAAACCGCCGCCGCCGCCGTGTCCGGTCTGCGGATGCTCGCCGTGCGTCTGCATCCGGGAGCCCCCGAAAATCAAGCGCGTGACGCTCTGGAACGGGCGCGTGATCGACGCCTTCTGGACCGACCGGGTGATCTTCTCGGGCGAAATGCTGGAAGTGGGGGACTTCCTCAAGCGCTTCACCGACGCGATCCTGGCCGCCGTGCATTCGCCGGACGAACTCCGGAAAACCTGGGGCGACGTCGACCGCCGGACGGACCTTCTCGAAGCGTTCGACCGGGCCGGCTTCACCGCCGACAAGCTGCGGGAGCTGCTCGAAAAGATCGGGCGGGACGAGTACGACGTGCTCGACGTGATGCTCGACCTGGCCTACAGCGTCGAGCCGGTGATGCGGCAGCACCGCGCGGCCGAAGCGCAGAACCGGCTCGTGGAGGGCGGACTGAAGGACGAACGGTTCGAACTGGCGCGCGTCATCCTGGGCAACTACGCCTCCAGCGGCGTGTGGACGCTCTCCAAGGCCAGCTACCAGGACCTGCTCAAGCAGCGCTACGGCGCCCTCGGCGACGCCCTCCGCGCCCTGGCCTTCCGCGACGTCCCGGACGCCCTCGCCTTCTTCTCCGCCATCCAGCGCGCCCTCTTCGCGGCGTAGGGATTCAGGAAGAGGACTCTCTCCGTTTCAACAAACTCAACCCGGAACATACTGACAAGGGTTGGTTTTCACGACAAAGGAACTGCGCCATGCATCCACGTAATTGGTTTGAAATGGACGACATCTTGAGGGGATCCCTTGTTGGGAATGCTTGGGTTCCCATTTGGCGATCTCGTCTTGTCAAAAATGAACTGACACATGGAACAGTTGGATATTGGGAGGAATTTACAGGGTTGAACTCATTAGTTGTCAACCCGGAATTCTGGGATGAGATGAAGAACCTTGATTATTCTACTTTGTCTCCTAATCAATCCCATAGACCATGGAAAAACCATGGAATCTACAATCGGCCCA
Source organism: Kiritimatiellia bacterium (assembly GCA_017413145.1). Taxonomy (GTDB): domain Bacteria; phylum Verrucomicrobiota; class Kiritimatiellia; order RFP12; family UBA3636; genus UBA3636. The sequence goes on from JAFPUX010000546.1 coordinate 10,802, forward strand.
TGGAGTATGTCGAGAACAATGTTTCCATGGGCGATTTCCTTGTTGTCCAACAGCTGTTTGAACAAGACGAATCTCCGATTCTACAAATCAATCAGGACTTGATTCTTGCATTGCGGCTCAAAGAAGAGAACGGGGTTTGGCTTTGTCCGGAAGAAGGATACGAACCAGTTGTCCGAATACAGCACGATGATGGCGGAAAAGAATTTGAAGTGGACATCCGGCTTTCATTTCTCAAAGATTATCTGAGTGCTCGCGGTTGCCGGTTGTTGGTTAAGGAGTTCTTTCAACGGATTGAATTTGTTCCAAATCTTGATCATTTGCCTTTTTTAACTCAAGATGAACGGGGCATTGAGCGCAGTTCAGACGATTGGCGTTGGGATTGTTGGTATCACCCCATGGATAAAAATGGAAACTTCGTCAATGGTGGAATAGATGTATTATCCATGGCATATGTCGAAAAAGAGGACATCGGCGATGCTCCGCAGTTTTCGCCCGATTGCGATGAGATGCAAAGCAAACGGTTTTTCATTCCGCCGAATCCAGAAGATCATGTCGGCATTTTTGCCGAACTGAGAAGAACGGAATTCATTCTTCCTGCCAAGAACAGTCCGCGAGTGTTGCTGGAGGATGAACCGTCGCTATCCTTCATTGCATCGCCCGATGGAACAACGAAAACCGCCGAAGAACTGAAATTCCCGCCGCAATGGTTGTTTTTTCGAAGTGGAATTATTCCAACTCTATTGGAAATTCGCAATTCAACGTTGTCTTGGTTCACCAGGGACACAGGAGCTGTACAGTGCGGCAATAACTCCGTCCATTTCGGAGTCAACGAGATCGGTTTGATCTCTGTTTTCGCAAAAGACATCGTTGACCTTCCAAGCTGGTTGCAATCCAGGTGGAAGGGATTCAACGTGATTCCCGAAGGTGGCCCTTCGCGAGAATTGCTTGCGTCTCAAATGTATTGCAATCCCGCCGCCACGAAAGCCCCCGAGAGTCTGCTACCGGAATTGTTTGAAAGAATTAACGGTTGGTTTCAATCACATTATGGATGCCTCATGTTCTTGGAACAGGCTTTTCGTCAAGAATTGATTCGAAGCATTCATCGATTCCGCGTTCAGACCAAAAACGACATTTATTCCTTGGCCAAAGATGTCGTTCGATTGACTACGGACAGCATCAACATCACAATCCTTCGCAAATTATTGAAATCCAAAGGAAAGACGGAATCCGATTTGAAAAACATTGGATCCAACAAGCTACTGGAGTCCTTTTGGCTGCAATTCAATCCTGCTGCCGCCCAAATGATTTCTCCTTTGTTTTTCTTGTATGATATGCGCCTGGGAGATTCACACCCCTTGGCGGAAAAATCAAAAATGGCTGCAAAGAAACTTGGATTGAATGCAGATATCCCGCTTGTCAAACAAGGGGAATTGATAATCAAAGCTGTCGTGAACGTTCTGTCTTTGTTTTATCAATCATTGCTTGATATGCCTTCAGGCTTCTTGGGTGGCTTTCAAGCGAATCAGAACACAGCGGAATCCTCGGACGAGCCACGTTGAACCGCGTGATAGGGCATGGTAAAATCCGGTCCATGAATGGACGACCAAGGGAACAAGGGCCGTACCCGCGGACTCGATTTTTCCCTGGGCGGAGCAGAATCCCGAAAGGAGTCGAACTATGGGATGGAAAGAGGAAGCTACTGAACTCTTGTTGAAGTTCTATAACACGATAGAACCAGCAACGGAACTGTCTGTCATGTCAAATAAGGCATGGCAGCGCGTTGGCGATGGATTCGTATTCTATGATCAAAAAGCGCTTGTTGCGGCCATAGATTGTTTCTTGGAAAACAAGACTCTAGGAGACAAATATTCCCAACACGCATTGTCTCAACTGATAGCAAAGCGGCTGACAACTGTTTTTGCAAAAGAACCAGATCAAATCCGGCCGAGAATAGACCACCTTATCAATGAGCTTTCCAAAGGAAAGCCAGAAACACTGAATGTTTTCATGAGCATTCAAGGCGTATCTTTTTCGCAAAGGATGAAGATCGGAAAGTTTGAGTTCATACCCGCGAAAGATTACGAGGCTATAAAGCAAACCGCTCTCAACGGTCGAGCGAAGCTGCCCGACAACGAGATATACGCGAATCATGCCATGGTTTCGGTTGAAGCTTGCGAACCGGAAAAAGCACGCGAAAAGGCACGTGCCGAATTTCAATGGCTTGAAAACGCGATCAGATTGTTTATCGGTTTCGACAACTGCGATGTCGGCATAACATCGTTCCAAGGTTCGTCGATCGAGAATTCCCTGGTAACCGCCGCCGATGGCTCGGTGAGGGGCGCTTCATCCAGTTTGAAAGGGGCGTTCATTCCTCTTCCTCTTGATAAGGCATTTACTTCGGAGAGGCCATACTATCGCGTACTCGACAAGCTGGGTCGCAATCAGAACGAACTGACGAAATTGCAAAAACAGATCCGCTACGCGGTGTATCTTGGAGGACTCTCGGTTCGTGAGACCGATCCGGGAATATCCTACTTTCTTTGCGTCTCAGGATTGGAGGCCTTGTTTCGGGTGGAAGCGGACAAGTATGTCAATCCGTCCATTGCGCAACAGATTGCGGAAGCTTTCTGTTTCCTCGTCGTCGACGAGGACAAACGGCGAAAGACTTTTGAAGAAATGCGTCACTTTTATCAAAAACGGTCTGCCGTCGGACACGGAGGCCAGATCGAAGTGTCCAAACGGGAGATCGAGTTGGTTCGAATGTATCTTCGTGCCGCCGTCATCAAATTGATTGACGATCCGATCCTTTCCAAATTGAAGACGCCGGAAGCTCTGGCCGCACTTGTTCGTGACAAGAAGTTCGGTCCCGCCGACTGAACACCTCCCGCTCCACGTGCAAAGCGCGCTTGTCAAAATGTCAAACAGTTTTTGACTTTCTGACATTTTTGCTTGACTTCTCGTTTCGCCGATGGTTGACTCGTGCGGTGAGATGATGGACATTCGTGGAAGCGGCGGGGCGCGCCTCTTCGTGGAACTCTTCGGGAGTGCCGCGAACGGGCGGAAGATAATCGCGTGGGCGGCGGATCGGATGCCGGGACGCGGATTCCGGGGCGGTGCGCAGCCCCGCCTCCGGATGGTCGAATCTCGCCGCTGAGCGGCTCGCCGAAGGCGTTTGAAAGCCGGCCTTTCAAGCGCGGCGGCCGGCCGCCGCGCCATCCAGCCCGCTCCGCGCCGGGACGCCGTCCCAGCCGCGGAGGGGACTTCCGAACGGCGGGCTACACCCAGTCGTCCTCGAACGAGAGGGCCGAGATTCCGGTCTCCGACGGGATGGACCGCCCCGCGTAGACGACGGCCGGACGCTCGGTCTTTCCGGCGATCGACATGAACTTCCGGAGTTTCGAACCCATGTCCGCGTGGAAGGTCTGCGCCGCCTTGATTTCGACGGGGCGGATCGTTCCCGCGTTGTCGAAGAGCAGGTCGACCTCCAGCTGGTTCGGCGCGCGGAAGAAGTAGAGGTCGGGGTCGAGGTTCGCGTTGCAGCGGGCCTTGACGGCCTCCATGACGACCATGTTCTCGAACAGATTGCCGAGGAGCGGGTGCGTCGCCATCTGCTCCGGCGTCCGGATGCCGAGCAGCCAGGCGGCGAGCCCCGGTTCGGTGAAGTAGACCTTCGGCGCCTTGACGAGCCTCTTCCCGAAGTTGCCGAAGTAGGGACGGAGGACGTAGACGACGAACGACGCCTCCAGGATCGAGATCCACGAGCGGACGGTCGGCGCCGAGACGCCGACGGCGCCCGCGAGGTCGGAGGCGTTCACCTCCTGCCCGACGCGCCCGGCGAGCAGCCGGACGAACGTCTCGAACGCCCCGAGGCTGCGGACGTCCGCCAGCCGGCGAACGTCGCGTTCGACGTAGGTCCGGAAGTAGTCCCGGTAGAGCTGAGCGTGGTCCGGCTGCCCGTCGTAGAGACGCGGCATGAAGCCCTCGACGAGCCATTCGTCCCTCGTTTTCCGGATTCCGGCCCGTTTGAGTTCGCGGACGGACAGCGGATAGAGGTCCGCAATGCCGGTTCGGCCGGCGAGCGATTCGGAAATCGCGCTCTGCAACGCGGGTTGGTGGCTCCCCGTCAGCAGGTACAGCCCGTTCCGGTGCCGCTCGTCGACCTCGGCCTGGATGTATCGGAGCAGGTCGGGGAAGCGCTGGACTTCGTCGAAAACGGCCGGCGCGGGATGCCGGCGCAGGAATCCGCGTGGGTCGGACACCGCTTCGTCGAGGATGTCGGGCGCCTCGAGGTTCACGTAGTCCGCCTCCGGAAAGGCGGATCGAACAAGCGTCGTCTTGCCCGATTGGCGAGGACCGGTGAGCGTGACGACCGGGTATTGTTTCCACAGCCTGCGAAGCGCGGGTTCGATGTCTCGTTCGATCATGGCGTCGTTCTCCGTGAACCGGACGCAATGCTACCAGAATTTCAATCCGATTGAAAGTGAAATCTTCAATCGGTATAGAAACAACATCTCCAAGACATCGCTCGGAATCCGTCATGAAGGGCTTAAGGGGACAGACCCATTTAGTTCCCATTTAGTTCCCAGAACCTCCGCGTGGAAAACTGGATCCGCTGATCTCCTCCAACATCACCATCAAGGCCGGGACGGCCGCCCCCGAGGGCGGCGGAGCCGCCCGGCACGGAGGGGAGGTGCGGATCCGGCGCTAGAGGGCGAGCTCGCCGTCCTGGAGCGAGATGCAGAGGGACCAGCAGAGGCTCATCCACCCGTTCTCGATGCGGGCGAGGATGCGGTTGCGGCCCTTCTCCAGGCGGATGCGGCGGTAGCCCTCGTCGATCCGCCAGCTCTTGAGCTTGTTGGAGGAGCCCCACACCGGCACGTCGTTGATCCACACGTCGCTGCGGTCGTCCGACCCGATGGCGATCCAGCGCTCGCACGCCACGTCGCAGAAGACCTCGGCGTAGGCGTACCAGATGCCGTACTCCTCGGCGTTGGGCGGGATCGCCGCCGCGCGGGTGTCCCCCTCCCACGACTGGCGGGGCTCCGCGTTGCGGGTCTGCATGAACTCCCATCGGATCGTCCGCCCGTCCTTGCCGACGTAGGTCGCGTCGAGGTCGACGACCGACTCCGGCGGGAACTTGCGCCGGATGTTGACGCGGTCGGGGTTCGGGAACGGCCCGATCGTGTACCAGTCCTGCACGTACATCCATTTGACGGGCGTTCCGCCGGAGGTCTCGTCCGGTGCGAACCGGATGATGTTCCCCGCCGCCAGGTTGCGCTTCTTGGGGTCGGGCGTCTCGAGCGTGCCGAGGACGGGGCGAAGGGCCGCGGACGCCTCCTGCGCCTTCTTCGCGTCCTCCTGGGCCTTCTCGGCGTCGGCGGCCTCGGCCTCGGCCGTGTTCTTCGCGACCTCGGCGGCGTCCTCCATGACCTTGGTGAGGTCCTTGGCGCGGTCCTCCTCGCTCTCGGCGGCCGCCTCGGTGATGGCGACCTGGAAGTCCGCGGCGGCGGCCATCTCCTCGAGCCGCTCCTTGCGCGCCTCGTCGCGGTCGCGCTCCTCGAAGTCCTTCTCGGTCATCCACTCGATCGTCTTCGGGGAGGTGTTCCGGACCATGTCGTCGGCGCTCTTCTGGTCTGGCTGCACGATCTCGAGCGCCTCCTCCATCATCGCGACGGCGGTCTCGACGATGTTGTTCGCCTCGCGGACGACCTCCGTCTGCGCGACCTTCTGCGCGTCGAGCGCCTCCTTGGTGCGGGGCGTGTCCTCGAGCGCCGCGCGGTCGGCCTCGAGGCGGACCGCCTTGGCGACGTCGGTGATCTGCTGCGCGGACTCGATGTCCATCCGGCGGTCGATGGCTGTCTGCGTGGCCTTGATGTCCTTGTAGGACTCGGTGATGGCGACTTCGATCTCCTTCGCGAGCTCGTACGCGTCGGCCAGTTCCATCGCGGTCGCGTCCTTCGTGACGAGGGCGTTCTCGGCGCGGACGGCCGGGGCGAGCGGAACGGGGTCGGGCTCGTCGTTCTCGAGGATCTCGCGCAGGAGCGCGAGGCGCGCGGCGATGTCGTCCTGCGCCTGCGAGGCGCGCTTGAGCTTGTCGACCTGCTCGGCGTTGACGTTGCGCCTGCGGATGTTCTCGAGGTTCTGGACCCGCGTCTGGCGGTTGCCCAGCTCCTTCTCGCCCTCGGCGATGCGCTTGCGTCCGTCCTCGGCGGCGCGGATGCTCCGGTCGAGGCGGAACTTCTCGCGGTCGGCGCGCTTCCGCTGGGAATCGGCCTCGCCGCCCTTCTCGGCGGCGAGATGGCGGGCGTCGCGCGCCTTGGCGTCGAGCTCCTTGGCCCGCGCGGCGGCCTCGTCGGCCTTCTTCCTCTGCTGGGCGATCCGCTCCTCCGTCTCGCGGATCTTCCGTTCGAGGTCGTCCACCTCGTCGGCCCGCGCGGGGACCGCGTGGAGCGCCAGGACGGCGGCGGCGAGCGCCGCGAAAAGGGCGCGCGTCCGCATCAGGCGCCTCCCTTCTTGGCGGCCGCCTCGGCGGCGGCGCGCGCCTTCTTGGCCTTCTCCAGCGCGGCGCGGGCGTCCTTGAGCTCGCGTTCGAGGCGCGCGGCCTCCTCGCGCGAGGCCTTCGCCTCGGCGTCGGCCTTCGCGCACTCCTCCCGGAAGCGCTGCTCGTCGGCCTTCGCGGCGTCCTGCTCCCTGGCGGCCTTCTCGCGCAGCTTCGTGGCGTCGGCGAGCTGCGCCTCGGCATCCTTGCTCTCCGCCTCGGCCTTCTCGACGCCCTCCCGCTGGTCGGCGAGCCACTTCTCGTGGTTCCGGAGTTCGAGCGTGCGCTGGCGCACCTCGGACATCTTGAAGCCGATCTCGGACGCCTCCTTCTGCGCCCGGTTCTGCATCGTGGCGGCCTCCATCTGGGCGTCGCGAACCTTCTCGGACGCCTCGGCCGTCTTGCGGTAGCCGGCGAACCCGGCCTGCGTCTGGATGCGGTCGAGCGCGTTGCCGGCGCGCGCCTGCGCGTCGGCGATCTTCTCGCCGTCCTCGCGGACGAGGTACTCGGCGGTGTGCTGCAGCCACCGGGAGCGCTCCTCGTCCATCAAGTCGAGCCCCTCCTCGGCGAACATCCTCTCGACCTTGCCGATCACCGGGGCCTGCTCCGAGAGCGCGGCCTTCTGGGCGGCCTCCGCCGCGTCGAGCTCGCGGAGCATCGACTGCTTGACGTCCTCCGCGGACTCGCCGGCGAAGGCGTCGTAGTCCTTCTGGAGCTGCTCCTTCATGAGGTCCATGTTGTGGAGCACGGTCTTGAGGGCCTCGAGCTGGCGCAGGAGCTCGTTCACGCGGGCCTGCGAGAGCGCGTCGGAGATCTGCTCGATGCGCTCCGGGGGCAGGTGCTCGGCGGGGTTCTTCTTCTTGCGCTCCACGAGGAGGCTCCGCGCCGGCGTCATCCAGACGATCGCGAGGACGAGCACGACGTGGAACGCGACCGAGGCGGCGTTCCACAGCACCTCCCTGCGGCGCCGGACCCTCTCGCGCTCGCGGATCTCGTCGGCGAAGCGGGCGTCGTTCATTTCCTCAGCCCGTCGGCCGTGTGGATCCCGACGACCGTGAGGCCCTCGTGGCGCGAGGCCTCGAGCACCTGCACGATGGAGCGGAACGGCGCGAAGACGTCGCCGTCGATCCGGATGCGGCGGTCGGGGTTCTCCTTCGCGGCGTCCTGGAGCGCGGCGCGGAGGCCCGCCGGGCCGACCGGCTTGGAGTTCACGTAGAGGTCGCCCTTCGAGTCGACCGAGACGGTCACCAGGTCGGACGCGGCCTTGACGTCCTGCGCGACGTCCGCCTCGGGCAGCTCGAGCGGGACCTCCTTCTCGATCTTCTTGAGCTGGCTGGAGACCAGGAAGAAGATGAGCATCAGGAAGATGCAGTCCATCATCGAGGTGAGCTGGACCTGCGGCTTCTCGTCCTCGTCGTATTTCGCGGCCATGGCGAGCTCAGCCCTTCAGGAAGATCCGGTTGACGATCTCGGAAATCTCCTCCTCGAGGAGCACCGCGAAGAAGTTGAGCCGCTTCTTCACGAGGTCGAAGGCGAAGAGGCACGGCATCGAGACCGCGAGGCCGGCGACCGTCGTGACGAGCGCCTTGCCGATGTCGTCGGCGAGCACGGACGCGTCGCCCATCTCGCCCATCGCGGCGACGGTGCCGAACGCGCCGAGAAGGCCGACGACGGTTCCGAAGAGGCCGAGCAGCGGCGAAAGCGTCGCGGCGGTCGAGATCATCGAGGCCTTGCGGTTCTCGAGGCGCAGCTCGCGGGCGAGCTTGTCCTCGGCGATCGTCTTGGCCTCCTGGTAGCCCGCCTTTTCGCGGTGCCGGAAGACGGTCTCGACGACGCGGGCGAGGATCGACCCGGACGTGCGGCACAGCTCGGCCACCTCGTCGGTCTTGCCGGCCTTCCAGAGCTCGACGACCCTGTCGGCGAACCCGTCGGGCGCCATGCGCGAGCGGCGCAGGTTGCAGAAGCGCTCGAGCGCGCAACCGAGGCCGAGCACGGAGAGCAGCGCGATGAAGTACATCGTGTTGCCGCCCTGCCTCCAGTAGATGCCCCACCGCTCCGCGCCGGAGATCTCCTTCGGGGCTTCGGCCGCGGCCTCCTCGGCCGCCGGCGCCCCGGCCGGGGCCGTTTCGGCGGCTTCCGCCGCCGGCGCCTCGGCCGCAGGCTCGGCCTTGGCCGCCTCCTGCGCCCACGCGGCCCTCAGGAACAACACGCCCGCCAGCGCGAGCGCGGTCATTGCAAGTCTCGTCTTCATGTCGTTTGTTGGGTTCTTCGTTCGCTTGGGGGGTCTCCCCGTTTCGGAACCGCCGGCGGTTGTGCCGGACGGGGCGTCATTATAGAGAAAACCGGCCTGCGAAACAAGCCAAAATGTCAATCGTCAACCGATGGACTCGTGTGCAATGGGGCCGCCGCGGACGATCCGGCGCGGGCTCACATCGGGGGATACGAAGGCGCCCGCCTTCACGTCCTCCTCGCGGAAGCCGGCGAGGAGGATTTCCGCGCTACTCCCGGTTCTTGGCCCAGTGCCGCTTCATCGCCTCGAGGCGGTCGGTGGTCTCGCCCCCGCGGATGTTGCGGAGCTTGCCGGTCTCGGCGTCGCGGATGGACTCGAGGTTCCAGCCGTAGAATTCGCCGTAGGAGTGGAAGGTCCAGAACTTGTAGCCGTGCTTCTCGATGAGGTCGGCCACGTCGTCGAGCCACTGCGCGACGAGCGGCTGCGCCGCGTCCGCGCGCTCCTCTCGGAGACGACGACGCCCATCGGCGCGATCGCGGGCCTGTGCGGCTTCAAGAGCGACGGCTACCTCAAGCAGCTCTTCCGCGCCCGCCACGGCTGCACCATGCGCGACTGGCGCCGCCGCGCCCGCGGGCGGTGAGCGACGGCGCGGCGGGACCGCACGGCCGCGGCACCCCTGTCCTGCGATCGCATGTTGCGGACAGTTAACACAGAGCCACACGGAGCGGCCGGAGCGACCGACTTTTCCGCTTCGCGTCGTTCTCGGCGTTTGCGCCGTTTCACGATCGAAGTTCTTTTGGGCGGGGCTGCCGCCCCGCACCCCGCGGCGCATGCGACCGCAGCGTACGGGCAACACCCAAAACAACCGAATCGCGGCTCGGCGAATGCGCCGATGGGGGCGCGAAGCGATGCGTTCGGCCGCTCCGGCCGCTCCGCGTGGGCTCTGCGTTTCAAAACTTGCGGCGCATGCGACCCGGTGTTGTCTGCGCCGCGGACCTGTGGTAGACTGGCCGCATGAACGGCAACGACAGGGGCTGGCCCGGGTGGCGGCCGGGGGAATTCCAGGCGCACTTCATCCACACCGGTGTCGCGGAGTCGGTGTTCTTCGTGTTCCCCGACTCCACGACGATGCTGCTGGACTGCGGCGACCAGGCGTCGATCACGCGCGGAAAGTTCGCCGTCCCCGCCCTGCCCGGGCCCGAGCGGCTCGCCGGCGAATGGGTGGCCCGCTACGTCCGCCGCGCGAACCCCAACGGCGCCGAGGTCGACTGGGCCGTCGCCTCGCACTTCCATTCCGACCACGTCGGGACGCCGTCCTGGCAGAAGTTCCCGTGGATCCCGGGCGAGCCGGACCGCCTCGAAGGGTGCCCCCGCTGCGGATTCGCCCTCGCGGCCGAGACGCTCCGGTTCCGCCGCGCGACGGACCGCGGCTGGCCGGACTACGACGATCCGCTGCCGAGCGCGTGCGCCGAGGCGGTCGACGTCGTCCGCTCCGCGTGGGAGGCGCTGCGGCGCCGCGACGGGCTCGTCGTCGAACCCTTCCGCCTCGGCGCGACGGACCAGTTCGCCGCCGAGCGGGGCGGAGCGCCCGGCTTCTCCGTCCGCAACGCGTTCGCCAACGGGCGGCTGGCGCTGCCGGACGGCTCCGTGCGCGACCTCTACGCCGACTTCGTCGCCCGCGACCGCCCCGCCGCGCTCAACGAAAACGGGATGAGCCTCGGGATGGTCTTCTCCTACGGCGCGTTCCGGCTCTTCGCGGGCGGCGACTTCTCGGACACGATCCCCGGGCCCGGCGGGCGGCGGATTTCCGTAGAGGACGAGCTGGCCGGCTTCATCGAACCGTGCCACGTCGCCAAGATCGACCACCACGGCCACCACTCGGTCGGCCGCGCGCTGGCCGCGGCGCTCCGGCCGCGCGTCTGGGTCGCCTGCGTCTGGGACACGCTGCACCTCACCGAGGACACGGCCGAGTCGCTGCTCGTTCCGGACGCGCCGGACGGCGCGCAGCCGCTGCTCGTGCCGACGGTCCTCCCCGTCACGGAGGCCGGCGAACGCCCGTGGTGGCGCTTCGTGCCCGACGCCTGCCGCACGGGGTGCCACGCCGTCGTCACCGTGCCCCCGGGCGGCGAAACGTTCCGCCTCGACCTGCTCGACGCCCGCGACGAGGCCATGCGCGTCGTCGACTCGCGCACCTTCCGCACCGAACCTGCCTGACAGGGACGCGCCCGCGCCGCCGCGGGCGGGCCGGCAAACACGTGGGGGGGTGCGGCGATCGCCGCACCCCGCCACGAATACTGCCAACGGTGACGCTAGACGAGCCCCGCGGCGGCTTCCTTCACCAGCTCGCGGCCGATGACGTCGCGCTGGATCTGGTTGGTACCCTCGTAGATCTGCGTGATCTTGGCGTCGCGCATCATTTTCTCGACGGGGTACTCCTTCATGTAGCCGTAGCCGCCGAGCGCCTGGACGGCGTCGGTGGTGACGGACATCGCCACGTCGGAGGCGAAGCACTTGGCCATCGCGGAGATCTTGGAGATGTCCTTGGCGCCGCTGTCCATGTACTGCGCGCAGCGGTAGACGAGCGCGCGGGCGGCCTCGACCTTCATCGCCATGTCGGCGAGCATGAAACGGTAGCCCTGGTTGGCGTTGAGCGGCTGGCCGAACTGGTGGCGCTCGCGCGAATACTTCACGGCGCATTCGAGCGCGCCCTGGGCGATGCCGAGCGCCTGCGCGGCGACGGACGGACGGGAGCGGTCGAGCGTCTTCATCGCGACGAAGAACCCGCGGCCCTCGCCCCAGATCACGTTCTCCTTCGGGACGCGGCAGTCCTGGAAGACGAGCTCGCGCGTGGAGGACGCGCGGATGCCCATCTTGTTCTCCTTCTTGCCGTAGGTGAAGCCGGGCGTTCCGTCCTCGACGATGAAGAACGTCGCGCCGCGCGCGCCGCGCGACTTGTCGGTCGTGGTGCAGACGGTGTAGATTTTCGCCTCGCCGCCGTTGGTGATCCACTGCTTGGTGCCGTTCAGGACGTAGAAGTCGCCGTCCTTCGTCGCGGTCGTGGCGACGCCCGCGGCGTCCGACCCGGCGTTCGCCTCCGTGAGCGCGAACGCGGCGATTTCGCCGGCCGCGATGCGCGGAAGGTACTTGGCCTTCTGCTCCTCGTTGCCGCAGAGCAGGATGGGGAGCGTGCCGAGCGCGGTGCCGAAGAGCGAGAGCGCGATGCCGGCGCAGTACTTGCAGAGCTCCTCGACGGCGACGACCATGTCCATCGTGTTGCCGCCCATGCCGCCGTACTGCTCGGGGATGAACAGGCCGAAGAGGCCCGCGTCCGCGAAGTCCTTGGCGATGTCGTGCGGGAAGATGCCCTCCGCGTCGTACTTCTCGCGGACGGGGAGGATCTTCTTCTCGCCGATCTCGCGGCAGAGGTTCTTGATTTCGAGTTGGAGTTCGGTCAGGCCGAAGTCGGCGGGCTTGTCCATGGCTGGAGGGCTGGCTGGGGTGGTTGGAATGCGCGGAATGCTACCAAAAAACGGCCGGATTGCAAACGGCAAAAATTTTCCGCTTGCATTCGTCCCGCTGTTTTGCTAGAGTTGCGATCCGTCTTCGCGACACACGGCCTTCGGGCCCGGCCGCCGGACAGCGCGCGTCTCTCGCCCAATTGGATAGAGCACCTGACTACGGATCAGGAGGTTGCAGGTTCGAATCCTGCGAGACGCGCCAGCCTTGCGGGGTAGAGCAACCCGGTAGCTCGTCAGGCTCATAACCTGAAGGTTAGATGTTCAAATCATCTCCCCGCAACCAATCTCCCCGGAACCCGTCGCGCGAGCGGCGGGTTCCTTTTTTCCTCCGTCTCTGCTAGAATGCGCGCCATGGACACGAAACACGCCGCCGGCCTCCTCGCGGACCTGCTCCGCCGCGCCTCCACGGAACTTCCCGCGGACGTCCTCGACGCGCTCGGCCGCGCCGAGGCGGCCGAAGCGCCCGGCGGCCCGGCGCGCGCCTCGCTCGCGACGATCCGCGAGAACGCGCGCCTCGCCCGCGAGGGCTCCGTGCCCGCGTGCCAGGACACCGGCACGCCCTCCTTCTGGTTCGACCTGCCGGACGGAACCCCCGTCCTTCCCCTGCGCGAAGCCGTCCGCGAGGCGGTCGCCCGCGCGACCGCCGCCGGGCACCTGCGCCTCAACGTGATCGAGGTTCCGTCGGGCCGGCAGGTTTCGTCCAACTTCGCGGACGGCTCGCCGGCGATCCACTTCCGCTTCGGTCCGCCGGAGACGACGCGGCCGCGCGCGACGGTCCTGCTCAAGGGCGGCGGCTCGGAGAACCAGGGCCGCCAGTATTCGCTGCCCGATTCCGCGCTCGGCGCGGGGCGCGACCCGGAAGGCGTCCGCAAGTGCCTGCTCGACGCCGTCTGGCGCGCACAGGGCGCGGGCTGCGCGCCGGGCGTGCTCGGCGTGTGCGTCGGCGGCGACCGTGCCGGCGCCTTCGCGTGCGCCAAGGAACAGCTGCTTCGCCCGCTTCCGGACGAATCGCCCGACCCGACGCTCGCGGCGCTCGAAAAGCGCGTCCTCGCGGAAGCGAACGAACTCGGCGTGGGGCCGATGGGCCTGGGCGGCCGCACGACGCTGCTGGGCGTGAAGATCGCGGCGTTGCCGCGCGTGCCGGCATCGTATTTCGTGACGGTCGCCTACAACTGCTGGGCCGTCCGCCGCGCCTCGGCCGCGCTGGCGTAGGCGCCCGCCCGCGGGCAGACGGCCGGACGACATGCACGAGGGGCGCGCGCCGCGGTTGCGGCACGCGCCCCGTCGTGCGAATCCGCGGATTTACCGGACGAACTTCCAGCCGCCGTCGGGATCGCGGTAGAGCGTTCCGGACGGCTTGGCGGCGCCGGGCTCGACGAAGCGCCAGTTGCCGTCGGCGTCGCGGACGAGCACGCCCTCGCCGCGCGCGGCCTCGCGGAACTCGAACGAGCCGTTCGCGTTCTTCAGCCAGGTCCAGTAGGACCAGGTGCCGTCGCCGTTGTCGACCATCTTGCCGTAGTCGGCGTAGATCTTCACGCGGTAGAAGCCGGTCGTGAAGTCGACGCCCTCGGCCTGGTCGGCCGGCAGCATGCGGGCGACGCCGGGCTCGGACAGGTGGTCGTTCACGCCGTCCGTGACCGAGTAGAAGACCGCGCCGTCGTCGTTGGCGACGTCGTGCGAGGCGACGGTCTCCCACGCCGGATCCCCGAGCGCGGCCTTGCGCTGCAGCTCGTAGGTCAGCACGACGCCCGGACGGAGGGCCGGGTAGGCGACGTCGACGTACGGGACGCCGTCCGCGTCGAACGCGAGGGCCGGGACCGTGTAGCGGGCCTTGGAGGCGGGATCGTTCGGATCGGAGCCGGCGAGGAACTCCTCGAGGTCGCCGACGCCGTCGCCGTCCGTGTCCGAAAGGTGCGTGTCGGTGCCCGTCACGAGGATCTCCATCGCGTCCGTGAGGCCGTCCAGGTCCGTGTCGGGCGTGCGCGGGTCGGAGTCGAGGACGCCGTCCGCGTATTCTTGCCAGTACGCGAGACCGCCGGCGGAGGATGTCTCGTAGCCGCTGACGGAGAGCGTTCCGCGGAGCTTCCACCACTCCCACGCGTCGGGCAGCAGGTCGTTGTCCGTGTCGCGGTCGTGCAGGACGATCATGAGCCCCTTGACGTCGTCGCGGATGTCGATCGGCGAAGCCGCCGGATCGAGGTTCGGGCTCACGGTGCCGGTCTGGACGGCGACGCCCTGCGTCTCCCAGTCGTCCGCCACGCCGTTCTCGTTGGAATCGAGGAACGCGCGGATGGCGTAGACGCCGCCGACGAGGTTCGACACGGCGAAGGCTCCCTTCGCCTCGCGGACGAACTGCGCCACGGGGACGCCGGAAACGGAGGTGCTCGTCTTGGCCTGGTCGGCGAGCTTGAACACCTGCAACACGAGGTCGCACGGGAACGTCTTCTTGACGAGAACGACGCGCAGGCCGTCCGCGGGCTTCTTGGCGAACTCCAGGTGGATGGCGCCCGACTCGTAGTCGATCGTTCCGGACCAGACCGAGCTGGCGGGATCGCGGGTGCTGGAAGCGTAGAAGATGCCGTCGGCGGCGGAGTCGTTGAAGAACTCCTCGGCCCAGTCGCCCTCGCCCGAGTATCCGTTGTCGGAGGTCTCGTCGCCCTGCGGATCGCGGACGAGCAGGATGCCCATCGCGCCGGGCGCGAGAACCGACGGATCGACGGTCGCGTCGAACGTGTTGTCGGCCGCCACGCCGCCGGACGTTCCGAGCTCGGCGACGGTTTCGCGCTGCATCACCTTGCCGTAGTACCGGATGGTGCCTTCGGCGGTGTAGAGGCCGCGGTTCTCGCCGGAGTTGTCGAGCTGGAACTTCTCCTGGACCACCTGCCGGCGGAAGACCGTCGGCTGGACGCGCGTGCGTTCGGTGAGGCGGTACATGTAGTAGCCGTCCTCGAGCTCGAGGAAGTGCTTGGGATCCTCGAGCTGCGGCGTGGCGGTGTAGTAGTAGAGGTCCGTGCCGGGCTTGCCGTGGCAGAGCGGGAAACCGACCGTGAGGTCTTCGACGACGGGCGTGCCCGTCTCGTCGTCCGGTCCGGAGAGCTTGTAGAGGTCGAACCGGACGCCGGCGTTGCGGGAATCCATCTCCCACTCGAACTCGACGACGTTGCCGCGCACCTTCGTGAGCTGCGTCGGGTAACGGGCCTTCAGCGCGCGGCGGTTGTCGTCCGTGCCGCCGTAGATCTGGAACACGCCGCCGGCGATGTCCTGTTTGCGCGGGCCGTCGGTGGCCGCGACTTTCCAGGTCACGTCGATCACGTTGGTTTCGCCGAGGAGGAATCCGTATCCGACGGGGGTGCCGTAGTTTTCCAGGGGCGCAATCTGCGTGGCGCGCAGGAGATCCTCCTCGTGGAAGAAGGTGCGCGGGGCGTCGACGACGCACTTGTAGACGTTGCGCGTGATCGTCTGGCTCGACGTGGTCGACGTCGAAACGTCCGCGCGGGCGACCCGCGTCGTGGAGAACAGGTAGGTGTTCACCCAGTCGAAGCCGGCGGGAACCGCGGCCGGGAGCGTCCGCAGCGCGGCGGCCTTCCAGGCCGCGGCGTTACCGGTCCAGGACTCGGGCTTGCCGTCGCCGTCCGTGTCGCGGTCGCGCAGGACGACGTGGACGTCGTCCAGGTCGACCGCCACGCGGAGAGTCGAGTTGGTGATCAAGAGCGGCGGACACCAGGACGGAACCTGGATCGGGCAGGCCGAGCCGCCGAGGAAGCCCCAACCCTGCGTGTCGCCGGGCCCGAAGCGGCCGTCGGAGTCCGAATCGACCCAACCGACCACGGCGTACTTGCCGGCGGAGAGCCCGTGCAGCTCGAAGCGGCCGTTGGCGTCGGGAACCGCCCGGGCGACCGGGTTGCCGGACACGCCGAGGCTCGTCGAGGCCGTGGAAGGAAGCGGGTACGCCTGGACCACGGTCTTGCCGGGAACCAGGGCGGCGCCGAGGCGGCCGTAGTAGTGGACGTGGCCCTTGATCGCCGCGCGGACGCGGGATCCATCCTGCTCGTTGTCGATCGTGAAGGCGCCGGTCACGCTCTGCGGCTGGACGGCCGTCGTGCGGAGGTTCTCCTTGATCGTGTACGTGTACGTGCCGCTCGGGAGGGACACGATCGAACGGCCGTTTTCGAGCTGCGGGACGTACGTGTAGTAGTAGTCGTCGTCCGTGGTCCGGCCGTGGCGGACGGGGAACGGCACGTACAGTTCGTTCAGGCCGGCGACGGCGGCGCCCGACGAGTTCTTCACGGTGAAGAACACGCCTTCGGTGCGCCAGTCCATCTCCCACTTGAACTCGACGAGAGACCCGCAGACGGTGGATCCGGCGACCGGAGCGACCGCCTTCATCGTGCGGCGCGGACCGTGGTTCGGGGCGAGCGCGAGGATGAAATCGCCTTTCGCGACGACGTCCTTCTCGCCCTGGCCGTTGTCGGCCACGACGGTCCACGTGTAGCGGTCCGACTCTTCGGTTCCGAGGTCGAACAGGTCGATGCCGCGGATTCCGGCTTCGATGTAGTCGCCTTCGTGGATGAACGTGCGCGGCGCTTCGACGGTGATGCCGGTCTTGTCGTCGTCGTCGTCGTCGGACGGAACGGCCATCAGGTCGTTGCCGGCCCAGATGTTGACCTTGTAGCTCGTCACGTTGTCGTTCGTGCTGGCGGGCCACGAGATGCGCGGGAAGCCGAAGAGCTCGTCCGTGAGCGGAACGGTCGTCTTGACCGAATCGGGACCGACGAGCACCGCGTTGTAGAGGGAGAGGCCGGCCGGCTCGCCTTCGCTCCAAGTGCCGTCGCCGTCGCCGTCGAGCCACCCGAAGAACCGGTTGTAGCCGCCGACGGCGTGCGTGCCTTTCGTGCGGATGAAACCGCCGACTTCGATCGGGTAGGTGTAGCCGTCGACCTGGTATTCGATCGCGAACTGCTTGCCCACGAAGTCGCCCGTTCCGAGGACGTAGCCGGCCTCCATCTCGAGGTAGAGCGCGTTGCCGCCGGCCTCGTTGGCGAACTGCAGCAGCTCCGGGTTGAACGGGGAGGAGGGGTAGGTCACGTCTTTCGTCGGATCGTCGTCGGCCATGCGGACGGAGATCGTCGCGGACACGACGTTGCCGAGGGGCAGCTTCGTGGCGGCGAAGGAGACGCCCTCGACGGCGCGCGTCCCGTCGGAACCGATGACGAGACCCGAGGCGGCGACGCCGTCGCCCATGGTGTACACGCCGTCGGGCGTGCCGCCCATGTAGATGCCGCGGGACCGGTTGCCGTCGACGAACGTGCCCTTGCGGCGTTGCGAGTAGGTCGCGAGCGCGGGGTTGGCCGCGCCGTTCGTGGCGGCGGCGTACTCGCCGGCGTAGAGGAACTCGACCGACATCTTCGGCGTCGGGAACGAAGTCGCGCTCCGCGGATCGGTGCCGGCGAGGTATTCCTCGTAGTTGGTCCAGCCGTCGTCGTCCAGGTCGCCCTCCGCGTCGTAGCGGTCGGGATCGAGGCCGTTGTCGATCTCCCAGCGGGGGGGCATCATGTCGCCGTCGTCGTAGAGCTCGCCCCAGGTGAGGGTGCCCGCGGCGGACTGGCTGTCGTAGTCCATGCGGCCGTCGCCGGCGGAGTCCATCTTGTCGACGTCGGTGCCGGCGCAATCCTCCTGGTAGGGATCGAGACCGTCGCCGTCGATGTCGCCGTAGGCGCCGCCGCCGACCATGTTGGTCGTTGAGTGGTGCTGGTCCGGATCGTCCGACACGTCCGCGACGTACGAGAAGGTGACCTCGTAGGCGGTCGCGACCAGGTTGGTGAGCGCCTCGGTGGCGCCGGACCAGTCCAGGCGCGGGAAGTCCCACAGCGAGTCGGTGAGCGGGATCGTCGTCTCGATGCTGTCCCAGCTCACGAGCGAAGGCCGCGGGATCGAGAGGCCCATCGGTTCGAGACCGGGATCCCACTTGCCGTTGTCGTTGAGTTCAAGCCAGCCGAGGAACCGGTTGTAGCCCGACACCATGTGGTCGTGCGTGCCGGCCACGACGCGGGTCATGCCGTTGACGGAGTACGGGAACGACCGGCCGCCGACCGAGTATTCGACCGTGAACTCGCTCCCGACGACGTCCGATCCCGGATCGAGGTAGATCGTGCCGGTCGCCCAGTGGAGCAGGCCGAGGGACCCTTTGCCCTTGTTGTCGAGGAAGGCGCCGTAATCCGGATCCGTCGCGTAGGTCTTGAAGTCCGACCGGGTCGTGGAACCGTTGAGCATGTACGAGATGGAGGCGGTCCCCACGCCGATGTTGACGTTGTTGAGGTTCGCGGTCAGCGAGAAAGTCCGCGTGACCCCGCCCAGGTTCAACCCGACGCCCTCGCCGGCCTTCACGAACTCTCCGCCTTCGGCGATGGTTCCCCTGTAGCGGCCGTCGTACCAGCCGCCCATCTTGGCGCGTCCCTTGAGCGGATCGTCCTTCTCGACGCCGGTCGTCTTTTCGCTGTACGCGTCGATGTAGGGGACGCCGACGGCCGTCTGCTCCTCGTCCGCGAACACGTTCTCGCCGTTGTAGTAGAACGTGGCGTTGAAGCGCGGCTGCGGGAAGATGTCGGCGCGGTCCGGATCGGTTCCGGCCATGTACTCCTCCCAGTTGGTCCAGCCGTCGCCGTCGAGGTCGGCGTTGCCGTCGTGGCGGTTGGGATCGAGGCCGAACCGGATTTCCCAGGCGTTGTCCATGCCGTCGCCGTCGTCGTACAGTTCGCCGTACGTGAGGCTGCGGTTGTCGGGACGGGAGTAGTAGTCGGAGTAGCCGTCCGAATCCGTGTCGTAGCGGTAGGGGCTCGTGCGGGCGAGGTACTCGGCGTAGTTGTCGAGGCCGTCGCCGTCCGGGTCGCCGTAGGCGCCGTTCGCGCCGTCCGCCGAATTCGGATCGAGCCCGTAGGCGATTTCCCACCAGTCGGGCATGCCGTCGCCGTCGGTGTCGACGCCCTCGATCGCGGTGCCGCGGCCCTTGCCGTCCCACAGCTCGACGTCGATGTCCGCCACGGCGTCCATGAGCGGGAGCATGTCGGAAAGGACGGGAACGCCGGTGTAGCGGCCGTAGTAGTCGAGCTTGCCGAGGAACGCGTTCGGGGCGATTTCCATCGGCCCGCTGACCGCGGTGCGGTAAAACATCCCGTACGGGTTCATCGAGTTGCGGATCTGGCCGAGCTGGACGTCGGTCGAACCGGCGGCGGGCAGCGCGGCGGGGACGACGTCGTCCTGGCGGTACGGGATGAAGTTCGGCGCGATCATCGCGTCGTTTTCCCAGTCGAGCGGAGAACGGTAGCGGTAGGAGGAAACCGTCCACGTCCCCTCGTTCCAGTTGGGGTGGAGCCCCTTCATGTCGAGCGCGGGCGTCTGCGGCATGTGCGCGACGGTGTTCTCGATCCACGGGACGTAGCTGTAGTCCGTGTAGATGTTGGAACGGTGCTGGGCGGTGTACCACCACGGGACGAGGTGCGGGAACACGAGCGAGCGGTAGTGGTACCAGAACGGCGCGGTCCAGAACGGCGTCGGGCGGTAGGCCGAGACCGTGTCGCTCTGCCAACCGGCGGGGAACGGATCGGCGTCGGCCGTGAAGTATTCCGCGAACGACGTGTCGCGGTCGCGGGCGGGCATCACGTCCGGCAGGTTGTCGAACGTGTAGTGGTAGAGGAGCTTCTGGGGGAAGTCCGACATCGTCGTCGCCTTGAGGAGGTTCGTGCCGACGCGGTCGGGCTCCCAGCCGTCGAGCTCCCAGGCGAGACGCTTGCGGTTGACCTCCTCGATGTCTTCCTTCGTGAAGCGCTTCGTCATCGCGTTCTTGATTTCGGAATGCGTGCGGCAGCGGTCCCAGATGCGGATTTCGTCCATCCAACCGACGAAATACTGGTCCGGATCGAAGTCGGGTTCGCTCTGGCCGGAGACCGTGCTGCCCATGGCGGTGCCCCACGGGAAGGTCTCGTAGGCGCCGCCGACGACGCCCCACGGGTTGCGGTCGTTGGCGCCGAGGACGATCGGCGCCGGGCTGTAGTCGTAGAGGTTGGCCGTCTCCCAGCGGCCGTCCAGGCCGGTCGGCGACTGCCACTGGCGGCCGAAGAGCCCGCCTGTGCACGGCTTGAGGCCCGCGCCCACGCTGCCGGCGTATTCGCCGTTGACGTAGATGGCGAGACGGTCCCCGACGGAGTCCATCACGACGGCCACGTGAGCCCAGTGGTTCGGAACGAGGCGGCCCGTGGAAACGGCCGTGACGGAGGAGACCGTCTCGAGCGCGTCGTTGTCGACCTGCGCGATGATCCGGCCGAGGTTGTCGAGCTGGATCAGGAACGTGTTCCGGATGCGCCAGTGCGTGGCGCCGGAAGAGTCGTCCACGGGCATGAGAACGGGACGCTGGACGAGCGTGGCGCGCTTGCCCGGGGCGGGCAGCTCCTGCGGGCGGACCCAGAACTCCACGGTGTAGCTCGTGAGCGAGAACTTGTCGTGGTAGTACGGGTTGCGCGTGCGGGCGGCGGCGTGGCCGTCGAAGTAGAGCGCCTTGCGGTTGCGCGGCGAGTCGAGGTCGAGCGGGTCGGTGACGCCGCTGTTGTCGCCCTGCGTGAGCTCCTCGCGGTCGGAAATGTTGTCGTTGTCCGTGTCGAAGCCTTCGTTGATCTCGAAGTCGAAGAGGTACGTCGGGCCGTCCGCGTCGCTCTCGAGCAGGTCGAGGTCCCACCACCAGTAGGTCACGCCGAGCTCGCCGTCGACCTTGTAGTAGAGGTTCACGAGGGATTCGGCGTAGGTCGGATCCGTGAACCAGTAGGGCGACGGGTCGGTGTGGTGCAGGACGTCGTTGAGGAGGTAGTCGTAGCCTTCCTCCTCGTTCGCGAGTCCGTCCTGGTCCGGGTCGGCGAAGCGGTCGCCGGCGAGCCACGGGCGGGTCTTGTAGTCGAAGTGCGCGGCGGCCGCGACGGGGAAGCCCATCGGCGTGTGGAAGGGCGCGTCCTCGCGCGGGACGGGCTGCAGGCCGGCGTCGGTCGGGTCGAGGATGCGGACGTAGGCCGGGTCGGCGTTGATGATCCAGTCGCGGGTCGAGCCGTTGCCCCACGGGTGGACGTCGGCGCGGTCCTGCTCCGGGTAGCTGCCGGCCTTGCCGACGACGGGCGAGCCGCCGTAGAGCGGGTTGAGGCCGTGGTAGATTTCCCAGTAGTCGTCCATGCCGTCGTTGTCCGTGTCGGGCGAGCGCGGCAGGCAGGTCGGGTAGATCGACTTGGGGGCCATGAACCGCCAGAGGACGGGCGGACCCGGGTCGACGACCTGGACGTCCACGGGCTCCCAGCCGGCCGGGGCGCGGCCGTAGGAGTACATGTAGTCGCGCAGGTCGTTCTCGGCGCAGGGCGTGCCGTCGTAGAGCGTGTAGAACTCCTCGATGCTGATGAAGGCTGTCGGGAGCTCGGCGCCGGTCTCGGGATCCTGGTCGAGCATGAAGCGGCACTGGACGTCATGCGTGAGCGCGAAGACGCGCTGCATGTAGTTGGCGATGACGGAGACCTTGAACTGCGGGTCTTCCTCGGCCCTCGCCAGGTCGTTCAGCGTGGGCGAATTGCTCTCGTCCCAGCCCTGGGCGGTAAGGACCGAGCCGTCCATCTTGAACACGTGCGTGATCTCGCGCTGCCAGCGCTTCTCGAGGCACTGGACGGTCTTTATGATTTTGTCGATGCGGACGTCGCTCGGATTGGCGCGGAAGAAGTCGGACGGCCGGTACGGCTGGAAGTGGACGGACTTGCCGTAGGGGTAGCCGTCGGTCGCGATCGGGACGGTGCCGAGGAGCGGCATGGCGACCTCGTAAAGGCGCTCGACCGTGCCGGGGATCGGGTCGATGCTGTAGTTGGCGGCGATCCAGGGGTCGGTGGCGATGCGGCCGGCGAGATGCTCGTCCTTCATCGAGTAGGGGGCCTGGAATTCGCCGAAGGGCACCCAGAGCTCCTCGTGGTCGGGGCTGTACCACTTGTCGTAACGCCAACCGTAGACGGCGCCCGCGAGGTACTCCTGGTAGTTCGGAAGGCCGTCGCAGTCGGGGTCGCCGTACGGGCCGAACACGTCGAGTTTTCCGAAGCCGAGGGCGTTGGTCGTGTCGTAGGTTCCGGTGTAGTAGTGCCAGGCGTCGCCCATGCGGTCGAAACGGGTGTCGGCCGAGCTGGGGTTGAGGTTGACGAGCGGGTTTCCGTCGCCGTTGTAGTCGTAGTCGGCTTCCTGGTACTCGGCCGCGTCCGCGACGCCGTCGCCGTCGGTGTCGCCGTGCCACGGGTCGGTCGGGAAGAGCTTGTTGGTCCAGTTTTCGGCCGTCGGCTTGTACCAGTCGGCGTCATGGTAGTGGCCGACGCACTGCTCCTCCTCGAGGTAGGCGCCCGCGTCGATCTGCGCCTGGCGGGTCTCGTACATCGTCCAGTTCTCGAACTCCTGGCGCCAGCCGAGGCCGTCGCCGGCCTGGTCGTCCGGGTCGGGGCGGAGGGGTTTCGGGCAGAACGGGTTGGGCGGGAAGAACGCCGCGTAGACGTGGTCGATCAGGTCGATCGACCCGGCCGGCTTGTAGCCGGCGTAGAGCGCCCAGCCGTCGGGGATGTTGTCCTGGTTGGAATCGTCGCTGCGGGGGTTCAGCGACTTGACCATTTCGCCCCCGGCGTCGACCCACTGGGAGGGGTAGACGAGCTGGGTGAACATGGGCCAGTTGCCGGAATCGTCCTTGCCGATCATCCACTTCTGGACGTAGAACTCCTCGCGGGAGGTGAAGGGGATGTTGGGGTTGGCGACCGGCGCGGTGTGGGCGCCGGCGCCGGGGATGAAGCCGAGGGAGACGGCGCCGTTCCAGTAGAACTGCTGGAAGTAGTCGTAGAGCAGGGCGTCGCAGTGGCGGTAGGGCCCCGACACGTACATCATGTCGCAGTCGGGGTTCTTCGTCGCGTCGGCCGGGTCGTGCGGGTCGAGATCGAAGAGGATCTCCCAGCCGTCGGGCAGGCCGTCGTTGTCGGTGTCCCAGTGGAGCGGGTTGGTGCCGAGGTAGAACTCGTCGGCGTCGGGCACGCCGTCGCCGTCGAGATCGTTGACGGGATTCCACATGTTGGCGGAGAGGCCGAGCGCGCCGAGGATCTCCCCGAAGTTCGGCTGGGCGATGTTGGGCGCCAGGCCGCCGTCTTCGCTGCGGGGATCGAACTGGTTGAGCAACCACTCCTTGGGGAAGAGGCCGTTGAGCGTGCGGTAGCTCGCGGAAAGCTCGGCGTCGCGCGAGCCGATCACCTCCTGGATGTAGGTCGGGAACGCGTCGTAGCCGGGCAGGAAGAACTGGCCGGTGAGGAAGTCGACGTAGGCGCCGGGGATCTCGCCGGGCTCGGTGTCCGCGCCGATGGCGGAGGGGTAGACGCCCTCCTGGCCGGCATAGGAGATGTGGGGGTTGCCGTAGGCGTCGATGTAGTCCGCGAACTGGCGCGGATTGTAGAAGAGCTTGGCGCGGCCGAGCGCGTCGACGTGGCCGTCGCGCGTGTAGACCTCGAGGCCGCCCATCATGAAGACGACGGCGGGGGTCGGTTCCTCGTCCATCGGATCGTCGTAGTAGGCGACGGCGGCGATGGGCGCGTTGGTGAGGTAGTTGGGCTTGTTGCTGCGGGTGGTGGGGTCGAGGTTCGGGCTGCCGTAGTAGCACTCGTCGCGGATGAGCTCGGGCTCGAAGGTCTGCGGGGCGTAGCGGACGAAGAGCCCGCCGTCCCATTCGGCCTCGTACCCTTCGAGGGCCTGGCGCATCAGCGGGAACCCGGTCGCGCGGAAGTCGGCGGAGCCGCCGGGCGCGAGGTTCGGGTAGAGCGTGAAGGTCGGATCGTACGCGCGCCAGTACTGCGGCTTGTTCTCGTAGAGGATCGTCGTCCAGAAGTAGTACTCCCAGCCGTCCTCCAGTCCGTCGCCGTCGGTGTCCGCGACGGTCGGATCGGTGCCGGGGCAGTTGCCGCGGATGGCGAGGTTCGTGCGGGACAGGATGCCGGGATAGCCGAAGGAGACCCAGTTCGGGGCGTGCTCGATGTCGGCGGAGATCTCGGAGGACGTCTGCTGGAGGCCGCGGAATTCGAGGATGTTGGAGAAGAAGGGCTTGGAGGCGCCGCTGCGCTTGCTGGCGAGCACGTCGTAGGCGCGGCCGGTGACGGACGGGGAGAGGAACGGAACGTCCTCTTCGCCGACGTGCGTGCCGTAGTCGACGTAGTTGCCGCCGCCCGTGAGCGGGTAGAGGAAGACGCGGACCTTGTTGTCGCCGTCCTGGGCGTA
Organism: Kiritimatiellia bacterium; assembly: GCA_017413145.1. GTDB lineage: Bacteria > Verrucomicrobiota > Kiritimatiellia > RFP12 > UBA3636 > UBA3636. The sequence continues at coordinate 35,385 of JAFPUX010000546.1, forward strand.
GTACGGGTCGCCCGTCCAGACGTTGTCGATCTCCTCGTAGCGGGCGGTCGGGACGCGGTCGTTGTCGGCCGTGTCGTCGGCGTTGTAGAACGTGCCGCCGACGAAGGCCGTGCCGGAGGATCCGTAGACGCCCTTGCCGACGGTGACGGCGAGGGTCTGCCACTCGTCGAAGGAGTGGGTCGCGTTGTCCTTGCCGCCGTCCAGGTACCAAGCCTCCCATTCGTCGGAAAGACCGTCCTGGTCGAAGTCGCCGAAGTTGTCGATCCGTTCGAGCGTGAGTTCGTTCCAGTAGTCCTTGAAGGGATTCGAGGAGAAATAGCGGATCGTCGCGGCGGCGCCGGCGGCGGGCGTGTTGATCAGGATCGCCCGGACGTTGGGGTTGGGGATGTACAGGTCGGAGGGCGCCGAGGCGAGCGCCGGATCCGGGAACATCCAGCCGAAGGGATAGGTCCCCTCGCCGAGAATCGGACGGACCATCGTGTTGTTGGCCGCCTTGAAGTCGTTGCCCGTCGCCTCGTTCCAGGGATTGGACGCGTCGTCGAGGCGGGTCGTGGCGGGGTTGATCTCGAAATCGGCGGTTCCGTTGCCGCCGGCGGTGACGATGGCGGAGAGCGTGCATTCGTCGGTGAAGAGGATCTTGCTCGATTCGAGCAGCGTGACGATGAAGTAACCGGTCTCGGACGTGCCGCCGTCCTTGTCGGACACGGTCACGGTGATGATTTCGCCGTCGGCGGACACGCGGGACGAGACGTTGGCGCCCGTGTCGGCGGAATTGGACCAGTGGTACTGGAGGGTCGCCCGGTCGGCCGCCGAGGCGTCCGTCGCCGTGGCGGAGAAATTGTAGGGCGCGCCGGCGAGGGCGTTCACGGGCGTGGGATTGTCCGGGTCGCGGCTGGGGTACTGCAGCACGGGCGCGACGTTGGTGATCATGACGGTGGCCGAAGCGCCGCCCGTGTAGGCCGTGTCGCCGGTGAACGTGAACGTGATAGACGAGGGGTTGGCGCCGTCGAGCGCGTTGAAGGCGAAGTCGGCGCCGGCCGCGTGCTGGGGAACCGTGAGCGTCGCCTGGTCGTACGTCACGTGGGTGCCGTCGTCCGTCGACGCGATCTGGAACGTGACGGTCTGCGGCAGGTTGTAGCCGAAGTCGAGGTGGAGCTGCTGCTGGCCGCCTTCGGGGTAGTACAGGACCGTGCTGCCCTGGCGGGTGAAGACGATGTTGTCCGGCGCGGTGACGGTGACGTCCATCGTCGCGGACACGCCGCCGAGCATCACCGTGAGCGTCACGGTCCCGGGGGAGACCGGCTCGATGAAGAACGACCCGAGGACCATCGTCATGGGAATCGAGATGCTCGTGCCGCCGGTCTCGGACATCTCGCCGGTCGTGGTGTTGACCTGGTGGAGCCGGATGACGAGCGGGTTCTGCGCGGTCGGATTCGGCACGTAGGCCAGCGCCGCGGCGGTCGGACCGACGTCGGCGGCGTCGCACATGAAGGAGACCATCTGCGGGGCGTCGTTCGCCGAAATCGTCATCGTCGTCGACATGAACGACGGCGCGGCGACGGCCGGCGCGGAGAGCAACCCGAACGCGAGCGCCAGCGCGGCGGACGCGAGGCGGGAGCGGAGGGAGGAGGCGTGGAGGAACTGCTTCATGGCGTTTCTTCTTTCTTCCGTTGGGGAGAGGGTTTGAAAGGGGGCTTTCGGTCGAGGGGTCACAGGATCGGAGGGTCGAAGGGTCTGACGGTCGTTCGGCTTCGTTTATTCGGCGGCGGGCGCGGGCACGGGCGCCGGCACCGGGGCGGGCGCGGGACGGACCGGTGGCGCATCGGTGCGGCCCGGAGGGAGCGGAAGACCGGGGATGGGCGACCGGGGCGCGGCGGGCGCGGCGGTGCGGGCGCGCTCCATGAGGTTGGAGAAGGCCTCGGGCGTCATGCCGGCGGCGGCGGCCTGCTCCTCCGGGGTCGTGGGCGCGGGATGGTCCTTGTCCCAGGCGGCGCGCTGGGCGGCCATGCGCTTGTGCATCGCGGCCACGACCTCCCTGTTGAGGGACTTCTGGCTGGCCTCGACGGCCTTCCGCGCCGGCTCGATCCGGTCGGCGATCGCCTTGAGGGCCTCGTCCTCGCGGTAGATTTTCTCGAGCGCGTTGGTCGCGGCGGCGAACTCTTCCTGCAGTTCCGCGATGCGGGCGCGGAGCTTGCCGGCCTCCTCGTTCTCCCGGCAGATCGCATCCTTGCGGTCCTGCGCCTCGTCGTCGAGACGGAGCAGCTCCTGCTCGGCCTCGTCGCGGGCGGCCTTGAACTCGGCCATCTTGCGGATGTGCTCCTTCTCGTCCGCCGGAAGCGCGTCCCACTTCGGACCGTGAGGCAGCAGGACGCGCCCGGGCGCGGGGAGCGCGGGCTTCGCGGCGGCGGCCGGTGCCGCTTCCGGCGCGGGCGCGGCGGCCGGTGCCGGGTCCTGCGCAAGCGCGGGAAGCGCGAGCAGGGCGAGGAGGGGGAGGATGTATTTCATCGGTTGCGTGGAAAAGCGGAAAGGTGGAAAAGCGGAAAAGCGGGACGGCCTCAGGGCTGGACGATGCGGTAGAAACGGACGTCGCCGCCGCCCGCGGAATTGACGGTGATCTCGACGGAGGTTTCGCCGGCGAGGAACCGGTCGCCGACCTTCTTGGACGTGCCGAGCTTCGTCCAGGGGCCGCCCAGGGACGTGGCGGACTCCAGCGTGACGGTGTCGCTCGCGAGGGGCGTGCCGTACTCCAGCGTGACGACGAACGTCACGTTGTTGCCCGCGATCCTCGTGAAGCGGGCCGCGTAGACGGCGTCGGATTCGTCACCGCCGCCGCCACCGTCGTACGACCAGCGGTCGGCCGTGCCGGACGTGTCGGGCGCCGTCGGGAACGTGATGATCGCGGCGGCGCCGTCCTTGTCGAGGACGGTGCAGACCGCGATGAACGGAGCGTTGTTGAGGTCGGTGGTGGCGAGGATGCCGTCCTCGTCGTAGCCGTAGGGCACGATCGCATCCCGGCCGACCGCGACGAGAAGTTCGACCGTGTTCGTGACGGGACCGCTCGTCTCCGTCCCCGTGACGACCGACGCGGTGGTGTTCTGGACGGCCTGGACGGACGGGCCCTCGGACCACTGGTCGGACGCGGAGTCGGCCCATTCGTTGTTGTAGACGGCCCAGTCGAGATTGTTCGCGGCCCAGTTGATGTTGGTCGAGGCCCACCACAGGTAGCGCAGGTCCTCGTCCGCGTCGACCCAGTCGCGGGCGTCGACGTGCATCCCCTGGACGTAGAGGATGGGGCCGCTCATCGTGTACACGACGTAGCCGGAGAAGACGGCGTTGGTGATCGCGGGGGCGACGTTGTCGACGGCCAGCGTCGCGTTCGTCGACCAGCCGCCGGACGAGACGGAAAGCGAGTAGACCGGCACGACGGCGACCCGGTTGGTGACGGCCGAAACGGCGGCCTGGGAGCCCTCGGCCGCCCAGTTGCCGAACTGGTCGCGCCAGGAGACCTCCTCCTCGTAGTCGACGATGCCGTCGTCGGCCGTGAACGTGAGGACGCCCTCCGTCGCGCCGGCGGGGACCGTGACGGTCGCGGCCACGGGGGTGACGGCGCCGGCGGCGTCCGCCACCGAAAGCGTGTAGGTCCGGTCCTTGCGGGACGGGGCGACGGTGAACCGGAGCTCGTTCTCGAAACCCTGGAGCTCGCGGACGACGAGGGCGGGCGTCGCGGAGCCGGACGAACGGTCCCACCAGGCGGCGCCGTTCGTCACGGACAGGTCGCGGGCCGCCAGCCCGTGCCAGGTCTCGTCGTCCGACGGCCAGCGAACGGCCATCGCGAGGATCTCTTCGGAATCGAGGGAGTCGAGCCCGACCTCGTAGACGCGGACGCGGCGGGCCCCCGAATCCGCGACCGCGAGGACGGCCTCGCCGTCGCTTCCGAAGACGCCCTTCGGGTTGTTGAGGGCCTCGGACGAAGCCGTGACGAAGAGCGGGAACGCCGTTTCCTCGAGGCGGTACCAGTTCGTCACCGCGTCCAGGACGACGAACTGCAGCTCCGGATCCTCGGGCAGGCCGTCCGGGGTCGTGGGGACGCGGAGGTTGGTGCCGAGCCAGTTGGTCTGGACGAACGACGAGTTCGGATCGAACGCCTGGACGCGGTTGTTGGCCGTGTCGGCGACGAGCAGGATCGGGCCGCCGTCGTCCGGCCGCCAGACGGCGGCGTCCGCCGGGTTGGACAGGAGCCCGAACGCGGAACCCGACTTGTTCGTGACGCCGGCCATGAAGCCGTCGTGGAAGACCGGCGTCCGGTCCGCAAGCGTCGTCCAGGACGCGGGCGTGCCGCCCGGAGAGAGGTAGCGGAAGACCGCATGGGCGTCCGGAACGGTCGCGTACACGTCGCCCGTCTCCGCGTCCACGGCGATGCCGCGGACGCCACGGTCCAAGTCGCCGACGGGGAACAGCTTCGCCGGAGTCTCCGGATCGGATCCGAACACGAGGAGCGCGGAACGTTCCGCCTGGAAATCTTCCGACACGATCGACGCGACGAAGCCCGCGTCGCCGAGGAACGCCACGTCCGTCGCGGTCGAAAGGTAGTTGGCGTTGGTCGTCGTCGAATACCGCCAGACGTAGTTCGTCAGCGAGTAGAAGTTGGTGGTGACGGAATACCGGTCGAAGATCCGCAAGATGGTGTACTCGAAGCCCGGGATGAACAGGGACGTGTCGTTCTCGTCGATGAAGAGCGGCTCCTCGAGGCCCGTCTGGGAAACGATGTTGGTCTGCGTCTCGAGCGTGGGCGAGTTCTGGAGGACGAGCACCCAGTTGGTGAAGACGTTCCGGTCCAGGAGGTTCGTCGTGCAGGAAAAGAAGCGGTTGGTCGTGACGGCCGCGATCGTGCCGTCGGAATAGTAGTTCGTGGTGACGAGGATGTCGGGGTACGAGTAGATCCGGTCCTGGATCTGCTGCATGCCGTTCGTCGTCACGTAGAACGCGTTCTTGAACTCGTCGGCGAGGGTGATCGACACGGACGAGAGGGCGCCGTCCGTCCCCGCCGTCTCGGCGAAGTCGTAGACTTGGATCGACGGGCTGTACTGGTTGAGACCCTGGCTGATGAACTCGCCCACGCTCAGCACCGCGAACTTGTTTTCCGACGGGTGCTTGTCGAAACCGACGGGTTGCTTGAAGACGATGCCGTCCCCCGCGGCGTCCACGCCGAAGAAACGCTGGGGACGCTGCTGCTCGATTTGCACCGACGTGAAGGGCGTCATCGCGTCGCCGTTCTTGGGGAGCAGCAACTCGAGGCCTTCGTCCGAACGCTGCCAGACGCGGACCGACTTGCCCGCCGTGTCGAGTTCGTAGACGCCGAGGTCCGTGAGGAACGCGGACGCCGGCGTGCGGCCGTTGACGGGTTGCGAAAACGCCGCGACGGGATGGAGCTGCGCGACGGGCACGCCGGCGGACGAAACCGCCGCCCAGCACAGCAGGACCGGAAGCGCGAGGAACGCGCCGCGGTTCCGTCGCGGGAAGGAGAAGGGGGATTGTGCGCGGGTCATGGGATTCCGAGGGCTGAAGGGGGACCGGGACAAGCGACACTGCGCCCTTGGGGCGCTCGTCATGGGTCGAATGATAGCACATCCCCGTGCGCGGGGCAAGGGAAACTTCATCCGCGCCCGCGTAGGGAGCGCCGCAATCGCCCGCCATCGTCCAAGACAGTCCGGCCCCACCCTGTCGCATTTGCCACGAAGATGTCAGTTTCATCCATTGTTTCCGTTTCGTCCGTCCGTGTTTGCAAAAATGGTCGCATTCCGATTCCCGGCCTCGCGACACCACGGAACGACCGATGCATTCGATTGACTGTTTTGCACTGTAAAACTAGATTCTCCGACCGTGCAGGAAACAATGAAGCTTCGCAGGGTCTCCGGGTGCGTTGCACGCACCCGGAGACCCTGCATCGGCCCGAATTCGCGGCTGCGCCGCTCAATGCCGTTGCGCAACGGATTCGAATGCTCCGGCGAACGATGAGCCTTGACAAACGCCCGGATTCCCGCCATGATTCGACTCCGACTGCGACCGGAGTCTCGGATTCCCGGATTTTCGGATTCTCGCCGGACTTCCAACTTTCAACTTTCCATGTCACGACGCGACCACTACCTGCGCGAAAAGAAGGAGCGAGAACTGCGCGACCGCCTCCGGTCGACGGTCCTCGCGCTGGCCGAACGCAGCGCGGGCTCGCGCGAACACGCCGCCGCCGTTGCGGAATTCGCGCGCGGACGCGCGGAACTCAAGAAGGAACGCGAAGCCCGGACGAAAGCCCGGCTGCGGCGGGAGACGGGGCGTCCCGCGCCATGGGATTCGCCACGTGCGCTCGCGAGGCGGCTCGCCGCGTGGGACGTGGCGGACGCGCGCTGGACCGACTGGGCCGAACGGACGGTCCTCGCGGCCCGAGCGGGCGCCGAACCGCCCCTCGCCCCCGGCGAGCATCGCCGCACGGACGCCGGAAGCGACCGTCTCTGCAAGCGCTCGC